>URJC01000147.1 GCA_900548135.1 uncultured Odoribacter sp.
CAAACTAATAACCAATTCTACTTTAGACACTAAAATTTCATAAGCCCGGTATTTATCAAACCATACCCCCAGTTTCTCTATAGTCTGTTCAGCACTGAGAATCTGCTGCCTGTGTTCAGTTATATCTTTCTCCAATTTCTCCTTCATCCCGCAAAATTGCACATAATCACGTTGGTAATCAGCCAGATTTGCCTGTTTCCCCCTGATTTTGACATCTAATTCACGAGCCTGAACAAACTGTGGTTCCAGTTGCCGGAACTTTTCTTCAAATTCTTCCCATTCTTTCTCTTTCGTTCCCCATAATTCCCGGACTTGTTCTAAAACCTTCTGATTCGTTTCTGCTTTCATCAACTGTTCCTGTCGCTGTACCTGGTAAGTTTCCATTTGCTGAAGTATATGCTTCCATTCATGATAAGTATCTCTGATCTCCTGCACCTTTTCAATCAAAGACATATATTGACAGCGGGGTACAACCCTTAACAATTCCTCCTGCAAAACCATCTGCTGTTCTTTAACCTGGTGAATCAATTTCTTCAGCTCTTCCTCATCCTCTATCCATTTTAATTTCTGCACAATCCTTGTTATCCTTTCCTTCAAAGTTTCAGATACTATATTCAATTTCTGCTTTTCTCCCTGCAATTCCTGTAATTGCTCCTCTGGTATAAGTTCTATATCATTGATCCGGGTTATCAAAATTCCGTATTCTTGCTCTGCAAGTTTTGCTTTTTCATAAATATTCATCGAAATTCGGGAATATATTTCTGTACCAGTCAATTTTTCCAATAATTCAGCCTTTTCAGATTGCCTGGCTTTCAAAAAAGTAGCAAAATCCCCTTGTGCAAGCAAAACCGCACGGGTAAACTGGGCAAATGTCAATCCGACCAATTCCGTAATCTTAAGTAATAATTCTGTCTTTCGCCCTTGTTGCTCTGTATCTGTAGACAAATTGACCAATCGGATTTCAGAGTTTTGCATTGAACCATCTGCCCTGCCACGTGCCCTTTTCACCATCCAGCGTGAACGGAATTTTTCTCCTCCCAGAGAGAGGAAATCCACTTCTGCATACCCTTCTCCTGTACCACGCCGTAAAACAGTACGGCAATCTTTCTGATTAATGAATTTATCTCTGACATCTGGTATAGCTATATTTTCTTTCGCCCGGCTTGTCCGTGGAGTATCATCAAACAATGCAAGGCACAAAGCATCTAATAATGTTGATTTTCCAGCCCCTGTACTCCCCGTTATAGCAAAGATTCCTGCAGATTTCAGGGGTTCTGTGGTAAAATCAATTTCGAATTCACCCTCCAAAGAAGCCAGATTCTTTCCTCTAATAGCCAATATTTTCATAATCCCACTTCTTTAATTACCTCCTGTAACAACCCTCGCATAACATCCGGCATCTCTTCTCCCCCATATTTTTGACGAAAAACATCCATAGCGATATCCAAAGGCTGGAGATTTTGCAATTCTTCATAAGTAAGTATTTTGTCCGCTTGCCGTTCACGCTCAGGTGTCACTGCAACTATTCTCGCAAGACGAACAGATTTTCCACGCAGCGCTTCCTCGATCTGGTAACGCAAAGAAGGTTCCGGCTCGGTTATTAACACCTTAATTTCTAGAAACGGAGACCGATCTGTTATCTCCCCCGATGGCAAACATCCGATAACATTCAACACCTCAGGCAATGTTTTAGCCTCAGCAGGAATACTCAACATTTTTACAGGAGCCTCAAATGTCAATAAAGATATACTTACATTTCCATTCTCTAAATCGACCAGCACCACCCCCTGTTTGTTGTTTCTCTCAGCAAACGACATTGGAATAGGTGAACCGGAATAACGTACATTTTCACGTCCGGAGACTTTTTGTCCCCGATGTAAATGCCCCAATGCCGTATAGGCAATTTTCCTGTCGAATGCATCCGGGGACACGCATTCAAGTCCACCGATAATCGTTCGTTCAGACCGGTCATTTTCAGAAATTTCGGAACCTATAGCCTGCAAATGCCCCATAGCTATGACAGGCAAATCAAATTCACTAACCTGCTCATATAAAAATCTATACATAGCGTTCACCCCTTCAGCATACGAACCAGCTACAGGATAATCGCCCTGCCTCAAATAGGGAACAGCCAAACACCAAGCCCCAAGTTTTCCTTTCTCGTACAAAGGCACAGTCAAATACTCCCAATCAATTTCTCCTGTTCCGGTACGCCGGACCATACCTCTTACAATCACCCCCATTCCCTCCAGTAAAGGATTAGGAGCTTCCAAACGGGCTGCCGAGTCGTGATTCCCGGCAACAATAATGACCTGTAATTCCGGATTTTCTGTAGTTATTTTCTTCAAAAAAGTATAAAACAAGCGCTGCGATTCAGCTGATGGATTAGGACTGTCAAAAACATCCCCTGCAATCAACAACACATCTACTTTCAATGTCCACAACTGAATCTGTAACCATTCCAAAAATTGCAGATGCTCTTCATACCGGCCATATTCAAAAAAAGTCTGCCCCAAATGCCAATCTGCTGTATGTATTATTCTCATACGAATCAAATTAAAACAGGTAAATTTAATCAATATTTTCCAAAGCCACTATTTAACTTGTCCTCGCTTCCAGTCCCTCCTTTCCAATGAAACAAAAATCAGCCATTGAGATAAGTGTTTAAGATTATACAAATATACCAGGCGAAACAACCTGCTTTAAACGGCTAAAAATGAAAAAAAATCAGCCACCTTTATAAGTGACTGACTCTGAGGAGCGATAAACGGGACTCGAACCCGCGACCTTCGGCTTGGGAAGCCAACGCTCTACCAACTGAGCTATTATCGCATCGGTAATTCGTAAATGCGTTGCAAATATAGAAAACAAATCTTAATATAACAACAACAAATATGTAAAAAAAACAGGTTACCGTTTAAATATAAACGGTAAGTCATTTTACTTATTTTATAAACAACAGGAATCTGAAAAATCAAGACCTTCCTTGGCAATGGAATATCCCGATAGGGCATAAATCAAAATTCATCGCTCACCTCAATTACATTTTCCATCAAAAGCCCAATGAAATCTATAAAAACAACGGAAAACCAACATTCCAAGATCATTTTGAAACTCCATACCTAACTTGGCCATAAAAATTATTACGGCTATAATCTGTCACAGTATTAAACGTTATTTTTTCGTCTAAGCTCAAAGTTTTTACCCAGATATACCCGCCTCACTTCCGGATCGGCAGCCAAATGCTCGGCTGTACCGGATTGTAAAATCCGACCGTCATACAACAAATATGCCCGGTCAGTAATAGAAAGGGTTTCCTGGACATTATGGTCGGTAATCAGAATACCGATATTTTTATCTTTCAACTTCTGTACAATTCCTTGAATATCTTCAACAGCAATAGGGTCTACTCCGGCAAAAGGCTCATCCAATAAAATGAACTTCGGACGGATGGAAAGGGCTCTTGCAATTTCAGTACGACGCCGTTCCCCCCCGGATAATTGAATACCTAAACTTTTACGGATATGTTGTAGTCCAAATTCATCCAGCATCTCCTCCAAACGTTCCCGCTGCTCTTCTTTCGTCATCTTTGTCATCTCCAATACAGCCCTGATATTATCTTCAACACTCAAACGGCGAAATACAGAAGCTTCCTGTGCTAAATAGCCAACTCCTTCCTGAGCCCGGCGATATACAGGCTCTTTGGTGATCTCCAAATCGTCCAGAAAAATACGACCACCATTAGGAGTAATCAACCCCACAATCATATAAAAAGAGGTAGTTTTACCAGCACCATTAGGTCCCAACAACCCTACAATTTCTCCCTGCTCTACCTGTACAGATACGTCTTTTACAACCGTACGACTCTTATATTTCTTAATTAAATGCTCTGCTCTTAATATCATGACTTATTGATTTGGACAGACAAAGATACGAAAGAGTTAGCAAGTTACAAAGTCCAAAGATTACTATGTTCAAACAGCCAACCCTTCTTAAAAATTCAGATATACAGAGACATTGATCGCAAAATTCTGGATATCCTGCCCGGGACGTTTTTCCCGGTGAGTTAGCCTCCAGATCGCATCCACCCTGAATAACCTGAAAATATTCTCTATCCCCACTCCTGTTTCAAAATAAGGTTTTGATACAGAAGTCATCCCTTCCGGAAAAAGCAATACAGCCTGCGTATCAGGCAAACTCCCATTATTCTTATCCGCCAGCGTTCCAATCAACCCCTTAAATATAAATACCTCTCTCCATTTCAATTTCTTCATCAAAGGAATCTTTCCTAAAAAGAAACCCTTAAAATGGTGTTCATAAAAAAGCGACAACCAGGCATCCGAAGCAAATTCGTAATAATTCATACAAGAAAATGCATACTGATCGTAAAAATAAGTAGCATTCCCTTCATGCAACTTCAATAGAGGATAAGGCACTTTCCCGAATATCTTTCCACCCGTCAGCACAATATACGACTTTCCGAAAGGTGAAATAGGAAAATCGTAATTCACAGACCCAACAAGGCGGTAAAATTCATAATCATTTTTAAACAATCCTTTTATGCCCATAGCCATATCCACGCCTACAATCGGATAATCCGATCCCATACTATATTTATCAAAAGCTTTCCGGATGACAATTTCATTTTTAGAAATCCGGGTATTCAGGCGAAGGATCGTAGACTGAATAGAAGGCATGATTCCCCCCTCAGGTTTCCGGAAAGGAACAAATGGATTTGAAAATATATCCCGTATCTGTACTCCCAATGTATTACTCCAACCCTGACGCCATTCTTTTTCAAAATTAGCATCCATCTGATTGACCATACTCAAACGGTCATTATCTCCCCTGGAAAAAATAGAACTCAGAATATTTCCTTCGGTAAATGCATTTATACCAGCTCCTAATTGCACCACATCGTGTTTAAAGGACATCGATAATTTAGACGTAGGCAGATCACTGAAAGCATAATCAAAACCACCAGCCCCCTTCCAGCGTTTATCTTTTGTACCATATGCCCCATAACCGAACAAACGGATTTTCTTACTGAAATCGGTAGTTGTCCGGGCTCCCAATTGAAAACGGCATCCTTCCTGTTCATTAAAACTCACTAATTTATAATAAGGCCCTAATTCCACATATTTCGTATCATAATAACCTCCTAAAACCATCGTAACAATATCATATATCGTCTGGTATAACGGTACGTTTTTTATGGAGTCCACCATTCCATAAATTTGTTTTTCCTTGTCACTCAAGGCATAAGGACGAATCGTATCCCAATAACTTTCATCATTTTTCAGGACCTCATTATTAATAATCACATTATTATCCATCTTCAGAACCTCCTTGGGGATCACCGGTTTCAAATCTACATTCGAATAATCCACTTGACGATGTCCCAGGAAAGAAACAATCTTGGAAGAATCAGACATCACAATAGAAAAATCAGCAAAAATCTTATCTTGCTTGGGAAACCAGACTGAATCATCCAAAAATTGATTTTCATTATCTATGACAAGATGTCTGATCCAGTTGACATTCAATCCCTTCATCATTTTCACATGAGCTGCCTGCAAAGCCCAGGTTGTGGAATCAATATTCACTTCCCCATCTAATACCGGAGTTGAAAAGGCTTTGGGATGGAAACGGATTTTATAAGTTTTACGGCCATCAATATTCATGCTGTCTACCAGATAGTATTTATAATAGAGCAACCCATGATCCGACAATGGACTGGCAAAG
Source organism: uncultured Odoribacter sp. (assembly GCA_900548135.1). Lineage (GTDB taxonomy): Bacteria > Bacteroidota > Bacteroidia > Bacteroidales > Marinifilaceae > Odoribacter. The sequence goes on from URJC01000147.1 coordinate 5,746, forward strand.
CGAACTTCAAAAATATCGATATAATTATCGTATAAATTGACATTGCCATGCAAATGTCCTGTAAATTGAGCCAGAGTGTAATCTTCCTCTATCCCGGAAATCCGACTGGCTTTGACTATCTCGCGCGATAAAGCCGGCGATTTTCGGTAATAATAATCAGCAGAAGCTTCCGAAATCATCACTGGCAAATAAGCTTTTCCAGTAACGACAGAAGTATCCATGTGCTCAAAAATGAATCCGAAATTTTTCTGTAATTTCTTATTCTTAAACCCCGGTTTGATATTTGTCAAATCAAGTTCCATCTTGGTATAAGTCTTACAAAAATACTCCTGAAAGCGGTCAGGATTATTCCGGAATTTATTTTTACTTACATTTTTCAGAATCGCATGCGCCGGATTTTCCCCTGGCGTAACTTTCACCTCATCCAAATCAAAAATTTGGGGCTCCAATTGAAAGTTGACCGTATTGAAAGCCCCCGGATTAATTTTCACGGATTTTGTCTCATAACCCACAAAAGAAGCCTGTAACTCACTTACTTCCTGCCGGGTTTCAATAGTATACTCCCCTTCAAAATCTGTAGTCATTCCGACAGTAGTCCCTTTAAAAAAGACATTTACCAAAGGCAATACCTCTCCCGTCTTAGCATCAGTAACTTTACCACGTACTCTTGTACTCTGGGCCCACAGTAAATTACCGGCAAAAAGAAATACG
>URJC01000148.1 GCA_900548135.1 uncultured Odoribacter sp.
TCTGTTTTCGCAGCTTGTTCTTTTGTAAAAATGATTTCATCGCTATGTCCTTCTTCACTTCCTGTCTGTTCATGATTATGCCCTTCATGATCATGATCGTGTTCTTCGTGTTCGTGGTTATGTCCTTCGTGTGTATGTGCTGCGTGTTCCGCAGCTGTTTCGTGTTCATGATTATGTTTTGCTGTATTTTTACAGCCATAGAAACACATAGATAGTATAGTTAACGTTATGATGAATGCTTTCATAAATGAAAAAATTAAGATGTATGGTGGTTTATTGTGAGTGGCTGTTATTTGAAAGTTTTAACAAAAGTTTACAATAAATCCCAATGATATATAATTGAAAAATGAATTTATACTGTAGCTATGAAAATTTTATTTATGCTACATGAAAAATGAGAAACTGAGTTTTTCTCTCTGTATTTTAGCATTCAAATTTAGGAGGATCACGTCCGGATATGCTGGAAATATAATAAATGACATGCAATTTTTCCCTATATACTATAGGTGATTTTGCTAGTTCTTCCGCTTCCAGGGATAAGAGTAATAGTTGATCAGGTACCAAAAAAGGTATAAAAATGAAATGATGACAATGTCCCTCAGCGCAGGAATGTGTCAGGGATTCGATCCGACTGATCTGAGTCTGGAATAAATTTCTGATACATCCATGATTAGGATGAGCCGGATTATTATTGTCTTCGTTATCGTGTGAGTGCTGATCAACCGGAAGGTTGGTTTCACAGTGATTACTGTTGAAACAGATGTAATTCAGATGGTGATGATGAGGTATTGCGGCAAAAGTATGCATGATCATACTTGCTAAAGTAATAAAAAATATTGCCGTAAATTTTTTTAACATCACCCAGAAATTGAAATTTGCTACAAAAGTACCATATCTCTATGTTTATGCAAATGTTCTCGGAGATTTTAAATTTTTATTAACGAGAAAAATAAATGGAAAATTTGCTATTTTCCATTTTTCCGTCGTTTTTATTTTTTATGCATTTCCAGGAATCCCCGGATCATCATTTCTGCTGTGGCTGGATTAGTTGCAATAGGAACATTGTGGACGTCACATACCCGCATTAGCATTTGTACATCCGGTTCATGCGGATGTTTTCCCAGTGGATCGCGGAAAAAAATAACCATTTCCACTTTATGTTCAGCCACTAAAGCAGCAATTTGTGCATCTCCCCCCAGAGGTCCTGATAATAAACGTTCAACTTCTAAACCTGCATCTTGTGCATGTTTACCAGTTGTTCCTGTTGCTACGATTTCGGTCCCTACAGATTTCAGAAAGTCCATGTGTCTGTTCAGGAATGCAACCATTTCTGCTTTTTTCCCATCATGGGCAATTACTGCAATTTTCATATTATTAAGTCATTTATTTTTAAACTTCACGAAGTTACAAATTTTGCCAGAAATAAAATTCGTACTTCAATAAAATATTTGCAGACTCGATTGCGGGAATTAGCGTTCATTTATTCTAAAGTGTATTTCGTAGCTTTATTGTCAATGATATGGTCTGTATCTGTGAAGAATTCATGGTAACGAATAGCATCTTGGGAGCCCAATATATGCTTTGCTTCGGGTTCAGGGATCACATAGTACTGAAGGCTTCCGTTCTTCTCGGAACGGTAAACATAGTTACTCAGGTAGCTCATGTGATATTTCGTACGTCCCTTTCTTTGGGTGAGAGTGAGGTGGACGCCGATCCCTCCGTTAGTATAACGTTTGCTTTGGTTAGAAATGAAATTCCCCAGGGAATAGACTGTAATACCTGTTGTATCTTTTCCGTTAGTGATGTATTCTAACGGTTGTACAACATGAGGATGAGAACCGATGATAATGTCAGCTCCCTTGTGATGCAACCAGGCGGCTAGCTTCTTTTGTTCTTCGTTAGGGTGTGTTTGGTATTCTATACCCCAATGCATAATTACAATAATATTGGTGGCATCATTTAGAATGGCTTTATTTATTTGGCGTATCATGTTGGAAGAGTCGATCATGGAAACAACCTGCCCGTGGGTTACTGGTATGCCATTGGTTCCGTAAGTAAAACTTAAGAGAGCAATGTTGAATTGTCCATGACGGATGAATAAAGGAGTTTGGCTGAGCCAGCTACTCGTATCGGTATAGGTTCCTATATGAGGAATCTCCAGAGAATCCAGATAATAAATTGTTTTTCTGATTCCGTTTTCCCCTTTATCACAAGAATGGTTGTTATTGGTGGTCAATATATCTACTCCGCTTTGTTTGATATCACGGGCTAATTGCCAGGGGGCACAAAATTGTGGATAGCCGCTAAAGTTACGATCAGATAAAGTGGTTTCGAGATTAGCCAGAACATAATCTGCTTTTTCCCAGTAGGGTTGAATGTATTGGAAACAAGGCAAATAATTATAGTCTTGAATTGCTGTGTCCCAAGCTGCCGTAATTTGAGGGGCATGTTGCATCACGTCTCCGACAAAAAAAAGAGTTATGCTGTCTTGACTGGGAATTGTATCCTGGTCAATCTGAGCCTGTGAATAGGTAAATAATACAGTAAAACTAAAAAAAAGGAAAAGAATAAATTTCATAAAAATGACTGGATAAAAAGAGAATAAAAAAGAGACGAATAATCGTGTTTTCGTCTCTTTATCATCATGTTTTCAGACAGCTTATTGTGCCAAATCAAAATTGAAGTCGGCTTCTGCAGGAGGAGTACATTGCCCGCCTGTGCAAGCCATAAATTCAATATATCCGACTAATTTAGCTTTGGGCTTATTAACTTTTACGCGCTGAATAAAAGTAGCTGTATTGATAAAATACTTCAAATCCATGTCAAAAGCCTGACTATGCTCAACTTTAGGTTGTGTTGTTGCCTTGAATTCACCAACTAATTCAATCCCTGTCGTTTCATCTTCGTCCATGTTGAAAGTCGTAGGTAGCGGGCCGCCTTCCGGGAGTTTGGTATCATATAGATGCCAAGTTGCATCAATGGTTGCCTTACAAATAATGTCGTAAACTCCGTCGCTTACTTTTTTCTGAGTGATTTCCCATTTTACTGGTTTTAAAACCTGGGCTGTCAGTCCTGTTGCAAATGCTGCAACTAAAATTACTATTGCAAATAATTTTTTCATTCGTTTAAAATTAGTTTGTTTATCTTTTGCTTTTCACAAAGTAAAGAAATAAAACGTAAAACCTTATGTTAGACGGGTGTTAAAACTTCCTTAATTAATAATTAACGATGAATAAAGGTTTATTCATCGTTAATGATGCATTGATTAAAGTGTCTTTTTCACTTCAACTTCTTGGAAGCCTTCAATCATATCACCAACATGGATATCATTGTAGTTTTCGATATTCAGACCGCATTCAAAACCTTTAGCAACTTCTTTGACATCGTCTTTGAAACGTTTCAATGAACCGAGTACACCTGTGTAAATAACGATACCTTCGCGGATGATACGTATTTTAGCTGTCCGGGTAATTTTACCTTCGCGGACGATACACCCGGCAATTGTTCCCACCTTGGAAATCTTAAAGGTTTCAAGTACTTCGACGGTAGCAATCGTTTCTTCCTTGATTTCCGGTGAAAGCATTCCTTCCATAGCTGATTTCAATTCTTCGATAGCCTGATAAATGACAGAATATAGACGAATGTCTATCTGTTCTTTTTCTGCCAGTTTGCGGGCACCCATAGACGGGCGGACCTGGAAACCAACGATAATTGCGTTTGAAGCTGCTGCTAATAGAACATCCCCTTCTGTGATCTGACCAACTGCTTTATGAATGATATTTACTTGGATTTCGTCAGTAGATAACTTGATTAAAGAATCTGACAATGCTTCAATAGATCCGTCAACATCACCCTTAACAATGACATTTAATTCCTGGAAATTACCGATCGCAATTCGACGTCCAATTTCATCCAGGGTGATGTTGAGTCCTTAAGCCTTGTTCACGTTGCAATTGTTCGCGTTTATTTGCCAATAACCGGGCTTCCTTGTCGTCAGGCATTACATTAAATTTGTCTCCTGCTTGCGGTGCCCCGTTTAACCCTAAGATCAAAGCTGGTTCAGACGGCCCCGCTTTTTCCAGCTTTTCTCCTCTTTCATTGAACATTGCTTTTACGTGTCCAAAATATTGACCAGCCAAGACGATATCTCCGACTTTCAGGGTCCCCGATTGTACCAGTACCGTAGCAACATAGCCACGTCCCTTGTCCAGTGAAGATTCAATAATAGAACCCGTTGCCCGTTTATGCGGATTGGCTTTTAAATCCAGTAATTCGGCTTCCAACAATACTTTTTCCAGCAGATCTTCGATGTGTAGTCCTTTTTTAGCAGCGATCTCCTGACATTGGTATTTTCCACCCCATTCTTCTACCAGATAGTTCATATTGGCTAACTCTTCGCGGATCTTATCCGGGTTCGCGCCTGGCTTGTCTATCTTGTTGATGGCAAATACAATAGGTACACCCGCTGCACTGGCATGGTTTATTGCCTCTATGGTTTGGGGCATTACGCTATCGTCAGCAGCAACAATGATAATGGCGATATCAGTCACCTGTGCCCCGCGGGCACGCATTGCGGTAAAGGCTTCGTGACCCGGGGTATCCAGGAAAGTAATTGTACGACCGTCTGTCAGTTTTACGTTGTAAGCTCCAATATGCTGTGTAATACCTCCGGCTTCTCCTGCTATTACATTCGTTTTACGGATACTATCCAGTAAAGAAGTTTTACCATGGTCAACATGTCCCATTACGGTTACAATAGGAGGACGTGGTACCATATTTTCTTCTGAATCTTCTTCTTCATCTATGGCTTCCTGAATTTCTATACTGACAAATTCTACGGAGTAGCCGAATTCATCTGCCACAATATTAATCGTTTCTGCGTCCAGACGTTGATTAATAGATACAAACAGACCGAGGGACATACAGGCTGAAATAACTTCTGTAACACTAATGTTCATCATAGTTGCCAGTTCGGCCACTGTTACAAATTCTGTCAGTTTCAGGATACTCTTTTCTTTTTCTTCCTGTTCCAGCTCTGCCTGTAATTTTTGTTGGACAGCATCTCGTTTGTCCCGACGGTGTTTGGAAGTTTGTGATTTTCCTTTACTACCTAAACGGGCAAAAGTATCTTTGATTTGTCTGTCAATGTCCTCGTCAGAAATTTCTGCTTTTTCGTTTTTCTTTTTCTTGAGTTTTTTCAGCTTTCTCTTATTCTCTTCGATTCTTGAGCTCTTTCCTCCGGCTACCAGGGTTGTTGAGGTCGGTTCTAATTGGATTTTTTCATCCTGCCGGTGAATTCTTTTGCGTTTCTTCCGGATATCTGAATCTTCTTCACTGCTACCTGCCCCGTCAGCCGGTTTTGTAGTTTCTTGTACAATTACTGGTTTAGTTAGGAGTGCTTGTTTGGCATTCTTTTTCAATTCTCTCCGGTCACGTTCCCTTTCTTGTTTACTCTTCTTTGGAGGACGTGTACGTTGATTGATGGCGTCTAGGTCGATTGTTCCGATCACTTTCACATCCTTTAGTACTGGCTGTGTCACCTTGAATGGAGTATTATCGGCAGTTTCTTCATTCAAAACCTCTTTTTCTTCTTCGATTTCCTCCGGTTCGTTTTCGATGATTTCTTCTGCTGCAGTTTCTTCAACCTCTGCTATTTCTTCCTGTATGGAAGGTTGAGAAGCAGTGACCTCAGGTATTTCTTCTTCAATAACAGGTTCCGGAGTAGGTGTTGGTTGTTGTTTCGGGGTTAAGTCTATATGATCGACAATCTTGATTTTATTTTCAAACTTCACTTCATCTTTTACAGATATGAATTCGTCGTTTTCCTCTGTTGCCTCTTTGTCGGTAGAAACATTACCAGAATCATCGATACTGACTGTTTCCTTTTTCTTACGGGTATTTTTCAGATCAACCAGATTAGATTCTTTTTTCACTTCACTGTCGGAAGAAAATTCTTTTGCAACTAATGCATAGTCCTCTTCGGTTAATTTGGCATTAGGGTCTGAGGATATCTTAATCCCCTTACTATGCAGGAAATCTACAATTGTAGAAAGTCCTACGTTAAATTCTCGGGCTATTTTACTTAATCTTACTGCCATATTTGAATCACAAAATTTACAATGTTATAACAGAACTTTTTATTCAAATTCTGCTTTTAAAATACTGAGGACCTCCCGGATAGTTTCAATTTCGAGGTCTGTACGACTTTCCAGTTCTTCTTCATTTAATTCCAGTACACTTTTTGCGGTGTCACAACCTACCCGTTTAAGTTCATCAATAATCCAGCCTTCGATTTCATCAGAAAATTCATCCAGATTAACATCTTCTTCTTGCTCATGATTAAGTTCGCGGTATACGTCAATATCATAACCAGTCAGTTGGCTGGCTAACTTGATATTCAACCCGCCTTTACCAATAGCCAGCGATACTTCTTCCGGATCCAG
>URJC01000149.1 GCA_900548135.1 uncultured Odoribacter sp.
TAATACAAAAGAGAATCCCCCAGAAAATATGGGAGAGAAATATCCATACTCCTCCGATGAAAAACCAGATGATGTTCATTAGGGTAGATAAACAACCGTGAGGTGATTCTTTGTGTATTATTTCGCTACCAAAAGGCCAAAGAGCAAGCAGGCCCAGTTTGATGGTTTGTAGTCCGAAAGGGATGCCAATGATTGTAATGAATAGTCCGATACTTGAGATAAAATATTGCAGGGCAACAATTATTCCTCCGAAAATTAACCAAATGATATTACCTAATATTTTCATTGTATTTTAAGAAAACATGTTTTTATATGGTATGGCAAGATAATGGTTATCTTTGATATACACAATAGAAAAAATAGCAGGTAAAATTATACTGATTTTTAGCATGGTTTTGAAAAATTCATATCTTTGTGAGTATAAAAACATTAAATAGATTGAAAATGATGATAGTATCTCAATTTCGTCAGGTGAACCTTTCGGTTGCAAATGTACGGACGTATGTATTCGCAGTGTTTTTTGTATCAGGGAATATTATTTTCCCTCAACTTTGTCATTTGATTCCTGAGGGAGGAAAGATTTTGTTGCCGATTTATTTCTTTACTTTGATTGCAGCTTACAAATTTGGATTGAAAGTTGGTTTGTTGACGGCAATATTATCGCCTTTATGTAATCATGTCCTGTTTGGTATGCCACCCTTGGCAGTATTACCGGTGCTGCTGGTAAAATCTTCTGTTTTGGCTGTTGTTGCGGCCTGGGTTGCCGGCAAGACAGAGCAACTGTCTTTGTTGCATATTGCATTGGTGGTATTGGCTTATCAGGGCATTGGCCACTGAGTGGAGTGCGGCACTGCAAGATTTCCGTTTGGGATATCCGGGGATGCTTTTACAGGTGATTGCAGGTTGGGGTTTGTTAAAGTGCCTGGCAAAGTACAGTTGATTGTGACCTCAAAGACTGAATACTAAATTCTATGGACCGACGTGAATTTTTAAAGACACTGGCGTTGACAGGTGTTGCTGCTACTTTGAAATGGGATGGAGTCATGGATGTTATGGCGCAGACAGTCTCCGGTACTTCGGCGGGATGTGATCTGGTTGCAGTTATGGGAGGAGAACCGGCAGAGATGTTCCGGAAAGCAATTACAGAATTTGGTGGGATAAGCCGATTTGTAAAAGCCGGGCAGAAAGTAGTGGTGAAGCCGAATATAGGCTGGGATAAAATTCCCGAGTTGGCTGGAAATACTAATCCGGAATTAGTTACTGAGATTATCCGGCAATGTATTGCTGCCGGAGCTAAAGAAGTGGTTGTTTTTGACCACACCTGTGATGATTGGCGTAAATGTTATAAAAACAGTGGCATAGAAGATGCTGCGAAGGCTGCCGGGGCAAAAGTTATGCCTGCACATGAAGAGTCATACTATCGTGAAATTACTTTGCCCCGGGCAAAGAGCCTGAAAACGGCTAAGGTACATTCAGCAATCCTGGATTGTGATGTATGGATCAATGTGCCTGTATTGAAAAATCACGGTGGGGCAAAAATGACGATTGCAATGAAAAATCATATGGGAATTGTTTGGGATCGCGGATTTTTCCATCGCAATGATTTGCAGCAATGTATCGCTGATATTTGCACAATCAGCAAGCCGGCAGTGTTGAATGTGGTGGATGCTTACCGGATAATGAAAACAAATGGACCGCGTGGTAAGTCAGCAGCTGATGTCGTATTGACTAAAAGTTTATTTATGTCACCGGATATTGTTGCCGTAGATACGGCTGCAACAAAGTTTTTTAATCAGGTGGAAAAGATGCCTCTTGAGGTTGTTGGGCATTTAGCCAGAGGAGAGGAACTTAAAATTGGTACGATGGATATCAATAGTCTGAATGTGAGACGGATAAAGATGAATAATTAAGACTGTGAATGATCGGTTATGATAGGCCTATAGACGATATCCATAATAATCTGATAACTTGCAATCCAATTTGTGTGTATGGTATGTTGAGGAAAATACGTATTTTATTTGCAGGGGTCATAGGAGCTATGATTACCTTTTATTTTCTTGATATGGCCGGATTGACTGCGGGATGGCCTAATTGGGCGAGGTTACAGTTTGTCCCGGCATTGCTTTCGGGGAGTTTTGTTGTATTGATTGCTTTGCTTTTGGTGACTGTGCTGTTTGGACGGATTTATTGTTCAGTTATTTGCCCGTTGGGGATCTTTCAGGATGTAGCAGCTTGGGTGGCTAAGAAAATGAGCCGTAAAAAACATTATAGTTATAGTCCTGAAAAACGGGGGTTGCGTTATGGAGTATTGGGTGTTGTGATCGTATCATTTTTTATAGGGGTAACTGTTTTATTGAGCTTAACGGATCCTTATAGTGCTTATGGGCGAATGGTTGTAAATGTATTGCGGCCGTTGTATTTGTTCGCTAATAATTTATTGGCCTGGGGTTTCAATAGTTTTGGAAATTATACTTTTTACCATATGGATATATATGTCTTGAGTGTATCTTCTTTTGTGGTGGGTGTAATTACTTTTGTCCTGATTACCTTTCTGGCCTGGCGTTATGGGCGCACGTGGTGTAATACGGCTTGTCCGGTGGGTACATTGCTGGGATTTTTGGCCCGTTATTCGGTATGGAGGGTGCAGATTGATGCACAAAAATGTGTAAAATGCGGTTTATGCGAGCGGAAATGTAAAGCTGGGTGTATAGATAGCAAGTCTAAGAAAGTAGATCATAGCCGTTGTGTGGATTGTTACAATTGTCTGTCTGTTTGTCATTATCATGCCCTTAAATATAGTCCGGTTTGGAGGAAGCCGGGGTATATTCCGGAAGAAAAAGTGGATATTTCAAAACGGCAGTTTCTGTCTGCGTGGCTTGCCTTGTCTTTGGCTGTTCCTGGAAAAGTGTTTGCCCAAGGAGAAGCTAAGGTGAAAAATAATAAATCTTGGCAAAAGAAACATCCTTTGAGTCCTCCGGGGTCACAGAGTGCCGGGCATTTGCTGAATCGCTGTACGGCTTGTCATTTATGTGTGGCCAAATGTCCTTCTCACGTGCTCAAACCTGCTTTTATGGAGTATGGCCTTGCAGGAATGTTGCAACCCAAAATGGATTTTGAACATGGTTTTTGTAATTTTGATTGTACTGTTTGTGCCGATGTGTGTCCGAATGGGGCTTTGCTTCCTCTGACCAAAGAAGAAAAACATCGGTTACAGTTGGGAAGAGTTGTATTTGTCCGGGAAAATTGTATCGTACATACGGATGGGACTAGCTGCGGAGCTTGTTCTGAACATTGCCCGACTCAGGCGGTAAGTATGGTTCCTTATAAAAACGGTTTGACCATTCCATCCGTTAATCCGGACATATGCGTCGGATGCGGTGGATGCGAGTATGTTTGCCCCGTCAGGCCTTTCCGGGCCATTTACATCGAAGGAAATCCTGTGCATAAGCAGGCAAAAGCTTTTGCAGAAGCAGAAAAAAAGGAGGTTATCCTGGATGATTTTGGCTTTTAATTCTACTTTTAAGAAAATAGTGTTTATTGATTAGCTCAGCTCTCCTGTGGATTTTAGTTTTTCGCTTCTTTCCAGTGCTTTATGGATATCACTGCAAATATTTTCTTCGCCGATTGTTGCTGCGAGGCCTGATTTCTGCAATGCATCATGTACCCGTTCATTGACTCCGGAGAGTATGATTTTTATTTTTTCTTTGGCAGAAAGGCGGTAAAGGCTTTCCAGGTTGTGTAAACCGGTAGTATCCATAAAAGGAACTTTACGCATGCGGATTATGCGAATCAGGGGTTTGTCGCCGATAGTTTTCATGCATTCGTCAAATTTATTGGCAACACCGAAGAAAAACGGACCATCAATTTCATAAACTTCGACTCCTTTCGGGACCATCAACTTTTCTTCTTCGTGGTAAATTTCACCTTCATGTGACAGGTCGAGGTGATCTTTGGATACTGTGATCCGGGTCACTTCGCTCATTCGTTTCATAAACAACACCAGTGCCAGTAGGAGTCCAATTTCGATTGCAATGGTCAGGTCAAAGATGACTGTCAATAAGAAGGTGGTGAGCAATACAGCTACATCTGATTTTGAGTTTTTCATCAGCGACTTGAAGGTTCGCCATTCACTCATATTATATGATACAATGACTAACACTCCGGCCAGACAAGCCATCGGTATATGTTTTGTCAAGGGGCCTAAAAAGAGCAGGATGAGTAATAACACAACGGCATGGATCAGTCCTGCTACCGGGGTTTTTCCGCCATTGTTGATGTTGGTCATGGTACGGGCAATGGCGCCTGTAGCCGGTATTCCTCCGAAAAAGGGTACTAGTATATTGGCAGCTCCCTGGGCAATTTATTCTGTATTTGAATTGTGTTTTTGACCGGTGACTCCATCAGCAACTGTTGCGGATAATAATGACTCGATTGCTCCCAGAATGGCGATTGTAAAAGCAGCCGGGAGTAGTTGGTTGACTGTATTGATATTGAATGCAAGTCCATTGGGAGTGGGAAGGCTGGCATTGATCTCAAACCGGTCCCCAATTGTTTCCAAGCCTGTCATATTCAGATGATGGCGTAAAAGGTAACTAACAATGGTCATAACGATGATCGCTATCAGCGAACCGGGTATTTTTTTCGAAAATTTAGGTGTGATGACGATGAGGAGGATGCTGCCTATGCCGACAGTTAAAGCAATCCAGTTCGTACTGTTAAAATGCTGGAAATAAGCGATCCACTTTGAAATGAAATCTGCCGGCACTGTTTCCATCGTTAAACCAAATAAGTCCTTGATTTGGGTTGTGAAGATGGTAAGGGCAATTCCACTTGTGAAACCGACGACGATGGGATAGGGAATAAAGCGGATAATCGTTCCTAGTTTGAATACACCCATCAATACCAGCATAATCCCGGCCATTACTGTGGCTATAGCCAGTCCCTCAATGCCATATTGTTGAATAATTCCATATACGATGATAATAAATGCACCGGTAGGTCCTCCGATCTGTACGCTGCTACCTCCCAGAAATGAGATGATAAAACCAGCGATGATGGCTGTGATTAAGCCTTGTTCCGGACTAACTCCTGAAGCAATACCAAAAGCAATGGCCAAAGGTAAGGCAACAATACCCACTATAATCCCGGCCATTAAGTCGGCAACGAATTTTTCTTTATTGTAATTTTTAAGGGTGTCAAACAATACCGGTTGAAAATCAATATGTTTCATATTCTAAGGTACATTTTTATAACAGACGGCAAAATTATAAAAAAAACTTAAATAATCCACAGGGACGGAGATTTTGGTTTATTTCTAAAAAAATACCGGTTTACTACTTTTGAGGCAGGTTCCCTTCTGACAAAGACAGGGCTTTTTTAGTAGAGTTAGATAGAATTGAAATGATAATTATTGATTTTTAAGATAAATATTTGTAAGTAATCACAACTCTTGTGAACAAGAGTACACTTTGTTTCAATAAGCGATGTAATGTAGATATATAAAAAGAGTAAAAAACGAAAATTTTAATAGATCCTTTGGTTTTATAATTTAACTTTGTAAATGGAATTGAGTTGTTATATCAAAATAACAATAAGAAATCATGCAGATATATAATAAATCCATATCATAAAACAACTTATTATATAGAATACATGTCAATATGGAACAGGTTTATAGGACTCAGAAATGCTGAGGATTCCATCAGTAATAAGAAAATATCTGTACAATATAATGCCCTACACTATGCCATAGTAGATGTTGAAATTGGTTTGGAAGATTACAAAATTCATGATATTGGGGCACTTCGCTATGATGGTGCAGTATATCATAAAGTTTCGAAAGAGGAACTTTTTGAATTTTTTAGTGACGTAGACTATATTTGTGGTCACAATATCATTCATCATGATGCCAAATATCTGTTCACGGATAAAACATGTCGTTGGCTTTTAGTCGATACACTTTACATCTCACCGCTATTATTTCCGGAACGCCCATACCATAGGCTGTTGAAAGATGACAAACTTATGAGCGAACAGATAAATAATCCGGTGAATGATTGCGAAAAAGCCAAAGATTTACTGTTGGATGAAATAGCACGCTGGAAGTCGTTTCCGGAGAGAAAATGCAGACTATTTGCCTCGTTGCTAAAGGATAAGAAAGAATTTGAAGGCTTTCTCAGCATGGTAGGGGCAGAGTATCTCAATGAGGGATTGGCCGGAGTAATAAGGGATCTTTACAAAGGAAAAATTTGCGGACATGCAGACCTTGTTATGCTGGTCAAAGAATATCCTTGCGAATTGGCATACGCATTGGCTCTGATCGACACAACCGACCAACGTTCCGTTACTCCCGGATGGGTGCTTCATCATTATCCTGAAGTGGAATTTGTGCTAAAACTCCTGCGTCATACCAGTTGCAAGGAAGGTTGTGATTACT
>URJC01000150.1 GCA_900548135.1 uncultured Odoribacter sp.
TCCCGCTATCGAATACCTGTTGAACTCCACAGAGGCGGGCAGTCCATAGGATTGCAGGTTCTATTTCCCCATCCCGTCCCGGAGGAGTACACAATACCACTTCCCGGCAACCTGCGAGGCAGGCAGGGATCGCTAACATCAATACTGTAGAAAACAAAGGGGCACTTCCTCCCGGAATATATAAGCCTACCTTCTCTATTCCACGGACTTCCTGCCAGCAACGAAAACCACCAGCATTCACATATTCTATCTTCTGTGGTTTCTGCATAGCGTGAAAGGCTGTAATATTCTGATAGGCTTCACGGATAGCTTCTTTTAGAGCCGTACTAACTTTTTCTGCCGCTTTTTCAAATTCTTCCTCCGATACCTTAAAATTTTCAATTTTGACCTTATTAAAAAACCAAGTGTATTTAGCCAAAGCCTTATCCCCATCCCTCATCACTTCAGCAAAAATAGCCTTACAAATTTTATTCAAATCATTATTCTTCATTTGTGGACGGGCTAACATGCCAATCCAATCTTTCCGTTCGGGATTTATGATCTTATTCATCAGTCTATTTTTCAATTATGTTTATCACCAGTTATTCAAAGAATCATCTTTTCTATCGGTACAATCAAAATACCTTCAGCACCCGCATTTTTCAACTTGCCGATGACTTCCCAAAAATCATTTTCATTTACCACAGAATGTACAGATACCCAACCTTTTTCACATAATGGCAAAACCGTGGGGCTCTTCATGCCTGGTAATAAATCACATATTGTATCCAAAGCCTTTTCTGGAGCATTCAAGAGAATATACTTATTATATTTCGAAGCCAATACTGCTTTAATACGAAAAACCAATTGGTCTAATAATTCCTTCTTCTCTGTACTAAGGTTCGGATTGGCAACTAATATAGCCTGAGAATCAAAGATCCTATACACTTCTTTCAAACCATTTTTAAACAAAGTACTTCCGGTACTAACCAAATCACAGATGGCATCAGCTAAACCAATATTCGGAGCAACTTCAACGGAACCTGAAATTTCATGTATTTCAGCCTCTATATTATTTTCCGTCAAAAAATCTTTCAATGAATTAGGATAAGAAGTTGCTATTCTTTTCCCTTGCAGCCAAGAAATATCCGGAAAATCTACATTTTTAGAAACAGCTATTGACAAACGACATTTTGAAAAGCCAAGGTTCAAGGTATTGACAATACCGGTTTTCTTTTCTTTTTCTGTATTATCCCCGATAATGGCAATATCTGCCACCCCATCTTTCACATACTGCGGAATATCGGTATTCCGGAGATACAATACCTCCAAAGGGAAGTTAGAAGCCTGAGCCATCAACTGGTCCCTTCCATTATTAATGGATATACCACATTCCTTTAAGAGAGTCAAAGAATCTTCATTCAAACGGCCTGATTTCTGTACTGCAATTTTTAAGTTTGTCATAACGCTATTTTGATCTTGATTAACGCTCGACTGATCCGGGAAGACTGAAAAACAAAAAGCCCGCCTGAATCAGGCGAGCTTATTATACTTTTTATTGGAACACAGAGCATAACAACATCATCTCACCTGAAACAGTGATGGCAATGATGATGGTTATGATGCAGAGTAGTTCTCATTTTTACTATTTTATCGGCACAAATATAAATGGAAAAAATAACTTTCCAAATTTTTTATTTTCCAATATTACAAAATTAACATTTTTTTTGCCATATTACTGTATAAACAAACTTCCGTTGGATAAATCCAAGCTTACCTTACCCGCATATTTAGTATTTCCGATAAATTTCGTTCCGATCGTTGTGTTTCTTTCAGCAGCAGGACGTTCTTCTAATTCCATCTGGTTTGGCAAATCCATTTTCAACGATTTGTTATGCTTGATTTCCAAATGATAACCGGCATCTTTTTCAAAAGTCAGCCCGACTTTAGTAAAGGAACCTTTCAAACGGATTTCAGAAAATAACAACTGGATATTCCGTATATTCATTTCCCCCCACTTCATATCCATATCCATAACATTAGCCAAATCCTGAATTTCATATTTAGTATAAGAAGAACTTCCGGTCAATTCTTCTATGTCTCCGATTTTCATCGTTCCACTATTCGAACGAATATTCAATTTATCAATAGATTCAAGTTGTCCGTCACACGAACTTGTAGTCAAGCGTACATTATCTCCGGAATTAATTTGGAGGAGACAACTTTTAAACTCTCCGTTCATCGTTCCGACATTTTCCACTTTAAAATCTCCTTTTTCCTGTTTAATATAAAATTCTCCTCCTTTAAGGGTAGCTGCCTTAAAATCCCCATTCCGGATATCTGCATTCAATTCTCCTTCAAAGTTTCCTAGATAAGTATTTCCATTAGAGGCTATGAGCCGTAATTTAACTCCCTTAGGAACAGTCACCTTGTAATCAATATTAACCTCCATTCCTGTAATAAACTGTCTGAAAGCCATATCCTTACCAATTTTTGTCTCAATATTCAGATAGTTATCCAATTGTGTTTCCATGATCTGTATCAGATCGAGCATCTCATCTGCTTTTGCTCCCGATTTGGCAATCACTTTCATCGATACCGCCACTTGAATCTCATTACCCTCATTTTGAGTAATTTCAATTTTTCCATAGCTATTGGATAAAACCAGTTCCTCTATTCCGTTTTTCGGAAAAGTTTTTTCATAGGTTTTGCCACTCTCTTCAGCCTTTAACTGAATAACCAGAATCAACAACAAAGCTGTAATAATTCCTTTCATAAAATGGTTGTTAAATTTAAATTAGCACCTGCTTTATATCATCTTATTTTCTTCTTCTTCCATCTGCTTATATTTGGCCGCAAGATAAGCAACCATCTTACTAAATGTCTCCATTGCAGCCAAGGTTTCCGGATTCACTTCCTTACGCTGTAAACGCAACATGAAATGTCCATACAATGCATTCATTGCCAATTCCACATCAGACACCTCATTACTGACACCAGCTTTTTGACGGAATTCCACCAAATTCCCTGCAGCCACCGATACAATCTGTTGATAACGACGATCGTGTGCCTGATGTAACAAATAAAAATGAATTTCAGTCAGTTCATCCATTGTATTTTTTAACGCCTGGATATGTCCCCGTTCCTCCACTTTCTCTCGCTTCATGATGGCAATTAAATTGTCATACCAATTGTGAATTTCCTGTTTCGTCTGTTCATCTGTGCGGAAATTTACCACGATTTGTTTCTCCACAAGCTCCATATCCAACCCAAAAGCCCGCAACATATCTTCCACCTGCCACATATATAAAATATATTCGGCAATATTACTCTTTTTTTTCTCTCTGGCAATTAACACAAGCAATTAATTTAAAATTCGTCTTCTTCTCCGTTTTTAAGCTTATCGATCATACGGCGGTCACGTTTCGTAGGACGCCCTACTCCCCGGGGACGCGACTCAAAACCATAAACCTTAACTGTATTCAAGAAAGCCAATGTCTCAGGAGGAGTTACATCCTCCACAAAATTGACAGCTAATAGGGCTGACATTCTCTTATCTGTAAGCCGCTTCACCAGATAATGACGCTCGATCGGAGCAATCCTTACCTTTACAATCTCTCCCCCCTTCAACTCACGTGAAGGCTTTACATGTATCTCTCCGATAGTGACATGACCTTTATTGCACTCCTCAGCAGCCAAAGAGCGGGTTTTAAAAATCCGAACCGCCCATAGCCATTTATCTATTCTTACCTTTTCTCCTTCCATAAGACAACTATTTACGAATAAATGCCAGAACGTTGAATAGCCTGTACCCTTATTTCTTTGTCGTATTAAAAATATTCATCGTCCTCGCAATTCCCTGCACTACAAAATTAGTAATAATTTCACCACCTCTTTCCAGTAAAGCCGGCAATTCTGCCTCTTCTTTTTCATTCCAGGTTCCCAAAACATAATCAATTTGCCCGCCCTTCAGGAAATCATTTCCAATTCCATAACGCAAACGGGCATATGCTGTAGTGCCCAATAAAGCATTTATATTCTTTAATCCGTTATGCCCACCATCACTTCCCTGGCCTTTCAAACGCAAAGTTCCAAAAGGCAAAGCCAAATCATCCACAATCACCAACAAATCTTCCACAGCAATCTTTTCCTTTTGCATCCAATAATTCACAGCCTTTCCACTTAAATTCATATAAGTATTCGGCTTCAGTAAAACCAAAGTCCGCCCTTTGATTTTCACTTCACAAACAGCCCCATAACGCTTATCTTCAAAAACAGCATTGGACGCCTTAGCAAAGGCGTCCAACACATTAAATCCGATATTATGCCGCGTATCCTGATATTCCGGGCCGATATTTCCTAACCCAACAATAAGATACTTCATAATCTTTCATTATTTTGCATCCTGCGCAGCAGCACGGGCAGCACGAGTCAATTTAATTTGTGCAACAACAACTTCCTTAGCATTTACAATCTCAAAATTCTCAAATGACAAATCTTTCACTTTGATGGATTTTCCTAATCCCAGATTAGTCACATCCAATACAATTTCTCCCGGAAGATTTGAGGGAAGAGCTCTCACTCTCAATTTTCTCACGACCAATGACAGTTTACCACCAGCTTGAACACCTTCAGCAAAACCCTGCAGTTTTACAGGAACTTCCATCACTACCGGTTTTTCTTCTGAGATCTGATAAAAATCGATATGCAGAACACGGTCACTCACCGGATGAAACTGAATTTCACGCATAACAGATTCATATTCCTTACCGCTAACACTCAATTTTACAATATACACAACCGGAGTATACAACAATTTCTGCAGGTCTTTTTCTGCTACTGCGAAATGTACATTTTCACTTCCACCATAAAGAACACAAGGAACTTTACCTTCTGCTCTCAAAGCATTAGTAGCTTTTTTACCCAAATCAGTTCTTACTTCTCCTTTTAATTCAAAAACTTGCATAACAAATTATTTTTGTGTTACTCAAAAACAGACTTCAGCCCCGGGGGTCTAAGCCAATCCATTTTCCCATCACACGATTTACTATTATTCCCCGTAAAAATCAGTGTGCAAAGATATAAAAAAGTTGACAGACGGAGAATAAATTTAAATTTAAATTCCCAATGAAAGAATAATATGAATCCTTAATATAAAGTTATTATCCCTGTTTTTTTATAAAAAACTTTTTTCTTTCAAATATTGGTTTTAATTTCGCGCATTATTAATCAATAAAACTATTAAAAATGGCTTACGTAATATCTGATGACTGTATTTCTTGCGGGTCATGCGAAGGAGAATGCCCGGTAGGTGCTATTTCTATGGGTGCTGATCATTATGAAATTGATGCAGATGCATGTACTGATTGTGGTACTTGTGCTGGTCAATGCCCGGTAGAAGCTATTAAACAGGCTTAATATTATAGCATGAAAAAATAGAAAACGGAACCTAGTGCGGGTTCCGTTTTTTATTTGTTATATACTACACAATCCATTGGTATATCGTGTTCTTCTGTCGGAATCGACTCCAATAGTTGAAAATCAAAACACACACCTATCTTACAGGCCTTCATTTTCTTCAATATTTTATCATAATACCCTTTTCCTCTACCCAAACGATTATTTCTACGGTCAAAAGCAATCCCCGGAACCAGAATCAAATCAATCTGTTCCAGATTTTCAAATAACCCACTAACAGGTTCCGGAATAGCATATCCTTCTCCGGGACACAATTTATCTATCCCATCGAAATAACGAATGTCCAATTCTTCTCCCCGTACACAAGGTAATAAAATTGTTTTTCGTCCAGCCCATTCACAGACAAAATCATGGGTAAACACCTCATCATCCATAGACCAATAAGCCAGAATGACCCGGGCATTCTTGAAATTTTCATTCTGTTCAATCTGCTTCCATACCGAAACCGACTTCTCTTTCTTTTCTTCTAAAGAATACTGTCTCTTTAGCTCCCGAATTTGTTTTCTTATTTCTTTTTTCTCCATAAACTTAAAAGTTACTGCTTCCGCAAATTCCCTTATCCTTTATTCTTACTATCCCCACAGGACACTACCCTAAGGCTTGTATCCTGCTATCCTCAATATCTTATGATAGTCTTGTTTGCCATTAATTGTTCCGGAGCCATTTCTGTTTTCTCCACATATTTTTTACAATTTGATAGCCGATCCATACCACTGTCTTTCCTGAGACTGCACAGGCATACCTGAAATAAAAGGAGCATCATTCACACTTCATCACCAATCGTTGCTGGGTAGAGAATAAATAATCATTTTCAATCAGATAGTCTCCAATCTGACTTTCATTATCCTCACCATTTTTCCTACTCAGTTGTAAATCCCATTAACCATGCTGATGACACATCCCTTGTGATATGATGTCATTTATTTCGGGCATACATCGGCACTGGTACAGCTAAAAATACGGCAG
>URJC01000151.1 GCA_900548135.1 uncultured Odoribacter sp.
AAGCGTGTTAAACTTTAATTCAACAAATTTATGAAAAAAAATCCGGGAATGGTTTTCCCTGCCCGGGGAAAACTGTCTAAAATTTTATTGGTGGTGAAGCTGAAGATTTTTCTTATGTTGTTTAGTTGCCTGCAACTGAATGCGGCAGTTCATGCCCAGGGAGAGGTGAAGGTCAGTCTGGAAATGGAAAATGTATCGTTGGAACAGGTGATTTGGGAAATTCAGAAAAAGACAGATTTTGTATTTATGTATGGATCGCAGGATGTAGCTACGGTGAAAAATCTGACTATCTGCGAGAAGGATAAAGCAATCCGTGAGATTTTGCAACAATGCCTGAACAATACGGGATTGAAATTTGAAATTTCAGGGAATGCTGTAGTGATTAAAAAAGGAAACCAAGCGGTGGAAGGCCGGAAGATCACCGGAAAGGTGGTTGATGCAAAGGGAAATACATTGCCGGGAGTGACCGTGATCATAAAAGGAACTTCTTTAGGGACAGTGACGGATGTAAATGGTGAATTTGCAATTACTTTACCTGTAGGACAAGGACATGCTTTGTTGTTTTCGTTCGTGGGTATGCAGGCGATGGAGGTTAAAATAACCGAAAAGAACGATTATAATATCGTGATGAAAGAAGATGTAAAAGCTTTGGAAGATGTTGTGGTAACCGGTTATTTCAACAAAAATAAGGATAGCTTTACGGGAGCGGAAGTGACTGTGAAAGGTGATGAGTTGCGCAGGGTGACTACCGGTAATGTTTTACAGGCACTTTCAATTTTCGATCCTTCCATTCGTTTTGAGGATAATATTGACATTGGGTCAAACCCTAACCGGATTGCCGATTTTACTATCCGTGGAAATTCAGGTATTGGTCTGACCGATTTTGAAAAAGAAACGGTAAGCCGGGATAATCTGAAGAATAATCCTAATTTGCCTACTTTCATTCTGGATGGTTTTGAGGTAGATGCAGAAAAGATTTTTGACCTGGATGTAGATCGGATTGAATCGTTGACTATATTGAAAGATGCTTCAGCTACTGCTATTTATGGTTCGAGGGCTGCTAATGGGGTGATTGTGATCAAAACCAAAGCACCAGCGGAAGGACAGTTGCGGGTAAATTATAACTTTACAGCTGGCATTGCTATTCCCGACCTGACAGGGTACGACCTGTTGGATGCCCGTGAAAAGCTTGATTTCGAGCAGAGTATCGGAATGTATAAAAGCGATTTGCCCGATGCACAAAGTAATCTGGATAAAGACTATAATTATAAACTCGGCTTGGTTCAGAGCGGGGTAAATACTTATTGGTTATCCCAACCTCTGAAAGTGGAATTTAATCAAAAACACAGCATTTTTGTGGAAGGTGGAGATAAGGCCGTTCGTTATGGGATAGACTTTAAATACGATAAAGACAATGGGGTCATGAAAGGGTCTGCCCGTGACCGGGGAGCTTTGGGATTCTCGCTTTCGTATAATCTGAAGGATAAACTTTTGGTTAGGAATTACCTGACCGTGAATAAGGTGAAAGCCAAAGAATCCCCTTATGGTGATTTTTCCCAATATGCTTTATTGAATCCTTATTATCCGTTTCAGGATGAGCATGGTAACCTGATCCGGAAGATGACACAATATATTAATACCAACCGGCAGGTTTGGAATCCGGTGTATGAAGCGACAGTCGGTAACCGGGATGAAAGCGGTTACCTGGATGTTACCAATAATTTCAGCATGGAGTGGAATATTGTCAATGGGTTGCGTCTGAGGGCAAATTTCTCTTATGGCGAGAAAAAAGAAGAAAAAGAGACTTTTATTTCGCCGGAGTCCCTGCAATATGAAACGTATGAGTTGTCAAGCGGTGAAGGTTTGTTGAACAAGGGGGAAGGGTATTTTTCTACCAATAGTACTTATAACCTTGATTTCAATTCCGTATTGACTTATTATCTTGGAGTGGGAAAACATTTTATCAATACGGCATTGGGAATTAATCTGACAGAAAATGGAAGCCGGAATGTAGAATTTGAAGTTCGGGGATATCCTTCTAAAGTATTGGATTATATATCTTTAGCAAAAGAATTTAAAGATACTCATCCTGCCGGAAATGAAGGTAAGAGCCGGTTGGCCGGTTTCTTTGCCAATATTAACTATTCGTATGCTAACCGTTATCTGTTGGATCTGTCAGCTCGTTTGGACGGTTCCTCTTTGTATGGTTCGGAATCCAAGTATTCTCCGTTCTGGGCAGTGGGAATCGGTTGGAATATCCATCATGAAAAGTTCATGGAAAATTCGGGTATTTCCCGTTTGAAAATACGGGGGTCTATCGGTACTACCGGTAAGGCTTCGTTCCAGCCTTATCAGTCGCAGACGATGTTTGAATATATACAGGATGGCTGGTATGCTACCGGAATCGGGGCTTCCTTGATGGCTTTGGGAAATCCGGACTTGAAATGGGAGACAACGACGGCTTATGATTTAGGGTTTGATCTGGGAATTTTAGAGGATCGGCTTACAATGACTTTCGGTTATTATCTGAAGAAGACCAAGAATCTGCTGAGTAGTGTTACTCTGCCCACTTCTGTCGGTTTTATTGATTATAAAGAAAATCTTGGTCAGATGAGGAATGAGGGGATTGAATTGGCATTGAGAAGTTTTGTATACAAATCCAAGGATTGGAATGTCAGTGTGTTCTTGAATATGGCCCATAATAAGAATCGGATTGTATCCATTTCGAATGCATTGAGTTCATATAATGACAAAGCGGATAAAGAACAGGCTGAAGATGACAAATATAAGACAAAGCCATTAGTGAGATATAAAGAAGGAAGGTCTTCGACTGCCATTTATGCAATGAAGTCTTTGGGAATTGATCCGGCTACGGGAAAAGAACTTTTCCAGCGGCAGGATGGTTCCAATACTTACGTTTGGGACCCGAAGGAAAGTATTGTCTGCGGGGATACGGAACCTAAGGTCAGCGGAGCTTTTGGGACAAATGTGACTTGGAAAGATTTTAACCTGAATATGAATTTCAGTTACCGACTGGGAGGCCAGGTGTACAACCAGACTTTGATCAACCGGGTTGAGAATGCTGATCCGAGGGATAATGTTGACCGCCGGGTATTGGAACAAAGATGGCAGAAGCCGGGTGATCATACTTTCTTCAAGGATATCAATGATAAGACGACAACTCCTGCGAGTTCCCGTTTTATACAAGATGAAAATGTACTTCAATTAGGGGCTATGTCTTTGTCTTATGACCTTAAAAAAGAGTGGTTGAAACCCATTGGGTTTGAAGTGGTCCGGTTAACTGCTATGATGAATGATGTATTCCGGATTTCTACGGTGAAGCGCGAAAGAGGTATCTCTTATCCTTTTGCCCGTAGTATGAGTTTGGGAGTGATGGTTCAATTTTAATACAATAGAATATGATATATAAAAGAATGAAAAACAGCGTAGCAGGTCTTTTGATCGGAATTGTCGTCCTGTCCCAGGCCTGTACATCCTGGTTAGATATTACTCCCGAAGCACAGGTGAGTGATAAAACGATGTTTTCGACTCCCCAGGGTTTTAAAGATGTATTGAATGGTATCTATATCAAAGCATCGAGTGAAACCTTGTATGCCAACAACTTGTTATTTGGTTTTACGGATGCACTGGCGCAGTATTATGAAATTCCAAAAGAAACCCATGAGTTGGCGCAGTTGGTAAAATATAACTATAAGGATGTGAATATTTCTCCTGAGATTGATAAAATGTGGCTGGAGATGTATTTCTGCATTGCAAATTGTAATATTTTATTGGAAAGACTGGAAGAAGTAGGTCCTGATTTTTTTGAAGATGAGCGCACTTATTACATTATCCATGGAGAAGCCAGGGCTTTAAGGGCTTTTTTCCATTTTGATTTATTGCGTTTGTTTGCTCCGTCTTACGAAGCAGATCCGGATTATATGGCTATCCCCTATATCACGAAATATTCCAATTCAATTACTCCTCAAAGCACGGTGCAGGCTGTTATAGACAGTGCCATCGTTGATTTGAAGGCTGCTGCGGCCGATTTGGAAAAATGGGACCCGATTTTTGATCCGCTTTACCAGGGGACGTCAGATATGTATATGTGGACCCAGCCGATGCCTGACCGGAATGAGTTTCTGTCTTTTCGGGGGTTCCGCCTGAATTATTATGCTGTAAATGCTTTATTAGCCCGGGTATATGCTTATAAGAGAGATAAGAAAGAAGCTCACGATTATGCAAAGATCGTATTGGAATCCGGAGTATTTAAATTTACCAATTATTGGAATATTACTACTGATCTTCAGTACCGGAACCGGTTGTTGCGGCCCGAAATTATCTTTGGATTTAATGTGCCGCGTATGACTAAAATTTTTGAACCTTATTCTCCTTTGTACGGGAGTAGTGACCTGAAATGGCTTACAATAAAGAACAGTGAACAAATGTTTTATGGGAGTGTGAATGATTACCGTTTAAAATATCTGATGGAAGATAAAATATTGGAGGCATTCAACCGCCCTACGTGCATCAAGTTTGTGAAACCTGAAATTTCTTCTGACGAGACGGAAGGAGAGCAGGGAATTATAGCTCCGATGATCCGGATGAGCGAGATGTATTATTATGTGTGTGAATACCTGATGGATATTGATTTGGATGCTGCTAAAACGGAATTGCAGAAACTGCGGGATGCCCGGAATGCGAAAGAAACGTTGATCGCCAATTCAGCTGCTGATCTGGAAAATATTATCATCAATGATGCCCGACGGGAGTTTATGTGTGAGGGGCAAATGTTTTATTTCTATAAACGCCTGAACCGGCCGGTGATCGATGAGTCCGGGAATTATACGATGACTGCGAAGGATTTCGTTCTGCCTTTACCGGACGTGGAACTGGAATTTGGAGACCGATTGTCAGAATTATATAAATAGGGGGAGAATCCGGGGATTGTTCCCAAATAGAGTCACGATAAACGAATAGCGGTGAGGAGACAGAGACGGGATACTGGAGTTATTCTGAATCGTAAATCAAAAATAAATCTAGTGATATGAAAATAAAAATATATGGCATAATGTTATGTTTGGGGGTGATCGGTTTATTTACCTCCTGTGAAAAAGACCTGGACCAATATTCCGGTACGGATTATATCCGTTTTATTCCGGATTTTACAGAAGATAGTCTGGATTATTGTTTTGGTTTGGCAGGTAAAACGGATGTAGACCGGATTGGGATAGAAGTGAAAATTTCCGGAGAAGTCACTGCGTATGATCGGGATTATAGCTTGAGAGTGAATACGGCTAGTACGGCTCAGGAAGGGGTACATTTTAATATTCCGGAACAAAACTGTAAAATACGGGCCAATCACGTGACCGATACGCTTTGGATAGAAATTCTGAACCAGCCGGAACTCAAAAATAAACAGGTGTATTTGCAGTTGGATTTGGTTGAAAATGAGAATTTCAGATTGTGTTTTTCTGATAATAACAGCTGTAAAGTTTATCTGACAGATCAGGTCGGTTGGCCTGAATGGTGGGATGAATGGCACGAAACGGATGGATTAGGTAAATATTCCGAAAAGAAATACCGTTTGTTTATTCAGGTGAGCGGGATTGCTGATCTGGGGGCAGTAGAGTATCCGGAAAAACGGGAAGCTATCCTTAAATTTAAATATTATCTGGAAGAAGAAGCAGATAATGGTAATGTTATTCTGGATGAGGATAATCGTCCGATGACTGTAGCTATGTATGGATAAATAAAAAGAGAAGAAGATGAAGAATTTATATATTATATTATTGGCTGTATTATTTTTATCCGGTTGTTATAAGGATAAAGGTAATTATGACTATCATCCTGTAGGAGAAATTATTATCAGTGGTATAGATGCTGAGAAATATTACTATGTTTATTTGGGGGAACCTTTTACGATGCCCGAACCGGAACTTAGTTTTACGGATTCTACCTATGCTCATGATGACCTGACTTATCAGTGGAGAATAGACAATAAAGTGATTTCAACGGAGAAGATTCTGTATGCAGAGGTTGCTTTGGAACCGGGTGCTTCCTATTATCCTGCTGATTTTACGGTGAAAGATGAACGGACGGGGATTTCTTATGTGCAGAAATTCAGGGTAATGGTGAGCTCAAATTTTGCCCAGGGGTGGGTTTGGCTGGCGGAGAATAATGGCCGGGCAGAAATGAATATGGTAACTTCGAACCAGAAGTTTTTCGGGAATGTGTTTACTACGGTGAATGAAGCGGAACTGGGACCGCATGCCTGGCAATTGACTGAACATTTTTCTCAGGTAGGCTATAATTGGTATAGTGGTTTGCTGGCTGTTGCCGGTGCCGGGTCTA
>URJC01000152.1 GCA_900548135.1 uncultured Odoribacter sp.
TATTTGTGGATGTGAACGTTTTTTCCAGGAAGGGGAAAAGATGTTACCTGTATTGGAAAAACTGTTTTGTATCCAAGGTAACATCTTTCAACGGGTTGCTATTATTGAAGGGGCCGATTTGTTGGGATTGATCTGGCAAGCCGGGACCCGGGTCCGTTTGCTATGAAACTATAGTTAATTTGCCATTTTTCAGCTTCATAGTTATTCCATTCGGACTTTCTTTTTGAGGAATATTACGAGGTATGGAAAGGGGATAAGGACAAATTTGCCACCAGGGAGTATGGCGTAAATGAATCTGATAATTTTCCGGAACAAGAATTACTATTCTCAATTGATTTGCCCTTATTATAGGTTTGTTGAGTGTAAAATAGTTGTTCAATTCGAGAGTGTCGTTCTGCCATTTGTATTCATAATGGATATTTTCAGTGTTATGGGTTCCGGTGATGCCGGAAAATCCCCGTGCTTTTTTTATTAATATCAGTTGGGGAACAGGTTGTTCTGTCTTTTCAAATTCAAAGGTTGGTTGTAGATATAGCTTGTCGGAATGAATGGAGTCTGAACAATATAGTAAATAGTTATCAAACGGGAAAGGAGTTTGAGGCTGGTCATTGAGACACAATCTGTTGAATTTAATCTCTAAAGTTTTATTTTCCGGTTTAGAAACTGAAAGAGGCAGGTCAGTCCGGGTTTTATAAGAATAGGCATTGTTGGTGAAATAGTAAATTCCCATGAAAACTACAGCCAGGCAACTGGCTGACCACAATAAACCTGTGGTAATGAGGAAACCTTTCTTTCCTTTGAATTTGAATAGATAGATGATTGCATAATATACAATCAGAGCGATTGGAATATTGATGAAACAGAGGAGGACAAATTTGACAGTCCATAAAGGAATGGGTGCACAAATATATTGCAGTATGAGATGATATTTTTCTGGTAAGAGATGGAATGAAAATAGAATACCCCAGCAAACTATAAGAAAGGAGAAGATACCTATAACTACTCCTATTACCGCCAGAATATGCGCAATGATAATGAGCGTATTATGGAAAAACTCTCCTAATGTTGTAAAAATGTTGGAAATTTTCTGATTAGTATAGTCCAGAACCTTTGAAAATTTATTGTTATTTTTTACTTTAGAATAAGTATGCCGGATGTTTTTCTCAATGTTGCTGACATTGATTTTTTTTCCCTTCATTTCCAATTTCTGTCTGGAAGTAATTGCTGCAGGCATAACAATCCAGAGAATAATGTAGATCAGAATGGTTATTCCATATAGGAAACCGAGTAGTATAAATAGCAGTCTCACGACAATGGTGGAAATGGAAAAGTAAGCCGCAAGGCCACTGGCTACACCTCCTAATACCATATGATCTGTGTCGCGGTATAACTTCCGTTTAATGGAAGAAGTTGTAGCATACTCGGAATCTTCGTCTATAATGGCATCCGGAGTTCCCATTACTTTAATAATTTCGTCGATATGAGCCTGAGAGATTACTTCCAGATGAGATTTCTGCAGAAATTGAGAAAATAGTTCTGCGATCCGGCTTTCTATATCTGCCATGATTTCGCTACCATCTTCTTCATTCAAGTAGTGTTTTTCAAGTATCTCAATATAATTTTTTAAACGGATAAAAGCATCTTCATCGATACAGAAGATCTGGCTGTTTAAATTTATGTTATAAGTCTTTTTCATTGCTTTGTTAATTATTAGGTTTTGTCTGGAATTCAAACCAGTGGGGTATACTACTTGTTGCTGGTGGAACTCAGGATATAGGGGGATTTTTTAAAGTTTCTATCGCTGTAGTCAATTCTGTCCAGGAGTTTTCCAGTTCTTGGAGAAAAGCACGTCCTTGTTCGGTTATACTATAGTATTTCCTGGGAGGGCCTTGGGTGGATTCTTGCCAGCGGTAGGAAAGTAAGCCCGTGTTTTTCAGACGGGTCATCAGAGGGTATAGTGTTCCCTCAACTACTAGCATTTTCGAGGCTTTTAGCTTATTGATAATGTCTTGTACATAACAATCTTCCCGGGCAATTATCAACAAGATACAGTATTCGAGAATGCCTTTACGCATTTGAGCTTGTGTATTTTCGATATTCATGATTTATAATTTATGGCACAAATCTATGTATAATTTGTGTACTATGCAATACATGGTACTATATTTTTGAAATAAAAACGTTTTCGTTGAAATTGTTTTCTGAAAAATAGAGGCTTAAGAAGAATTATTAAGATAAAAAGTTAACTTTGCTAAATGGGAAATAAATTTAAGTATTTATTCCGGAGTTAAAAATTTGACATGTATTTGTAATTAATAAAAATAAATAGATATGAATAAAGTATTATTGATGATCCTTGATGGTTGGGGTATTGGCAAACACGATAAGACAGATGCTATTTATAATACACCCACCCCTTTTATTTCAGCTTTAACTGAGAAATATCCTCATTCAACTCTTTTGACATGCGGGGAGAATGTAGGTTTGCCTGACGGGCAGATGGGGAATTCTGAAGTGGGACATTTGAATATTGGAGCCGGACGTGTAGTTAATCAGGATTTGGTACGTATTAATAAGGCTTGCCGGGATAATTCCATTATGGAGAATCCTGAAATTGTAAAAGCTTTTACCTATGCCCGTGATCATAAGAAACAAGTACATTTCATGGGTTTGGTGTCCGACGGTGGAGTACATAGTTCATTGGAGCATTTGAAGAAATTGTGCGATGTATCAAAAGAATTTGGTATTCAAAAAACTTTTGTTCATTGCTTTATGGATGGACGTGATACTGATCCGAAAAGTGGTTTGGGATTTATCAGGGAATTGAAGGAGCACATGGATAAATCCACGGGACGTATTGCATCAGTTATTGGACGTTATTATGCAATGGACCGTGACAACCGTTGGGAACGGATAAAAGAGGCTTATGATTTGATTGTAAATGGTGTGGGTACTCCTACTCAGCATGTAGAAGTTAGTATCCAGCAATCATACGATGAAGGGATTACGGATGAATTTATCAAACCGATAGTACATGTAGGGAGTGACCGTCGTCCGGTGGGAGTTATTGAACCGGGAGATATGGTGATTTTTTTCAATTATCGGAATGACCGCGCTAAGGAATTGACGATTGCCTTAACTCAACGGAATCTGCCGGAACAAGGAATGAAAACTATGCCTTTGTATTATTGTTGTATGACTCCTTATGATGCCACTTTTGAGGGGTTACATATCTTATTTAATAAAGAGAATGTTGAAAATACCCTGGGTGAGGTAATCAGCAAAGCGGGTTTGAAGCAATTGCGTATTGCTGAAACAGAGAAATACGCACATGTAACTTTTTTCTTTAATGGTGGGCGGGAAGCTCAGTTTGAAGGAGAAAGCCGGATTTTAGTACCTTCTCCCAAAGTGGCTACTTATGATTTACAACCTGAAATGTCTGCACCGGAAGTGGCGGAAAAATTAGTGGAGCAGTTGAATGCAAAGTCGGCTGATTTTGTTTGCCTGAATTTTGCCAATGGAGATATGGTGGGACATACCGGAGTGTTTTCAGCCATCCAAAAAGCTGTGGCTACAGTAGATAGTTGTGTTGAAAAAGTGGTTACAGCGGCACAGGCAAATGGGTATGATGTATTGATTATTGCGGACCATGGGAATGCTGACAATGCAATAAATGCTGATGGTACTCCAAATACTGCTCATTCATTGAATCCAGTGCCATGCATTTGGGTTACTAACACGGTGGGTAAATCATTGGCAAGTGGAGTTTTGGCAGATGTGGCCCCGACTATATTGCAGATTATGGGGATTGCCCAGCCAGCAGAAATGACAGGAAAGAGCCTGATAAAATAAATGGTTTGCAGGTTGCATGCTTCTGGTTTGCAACTTGTAACCTATAATCTATGTGTAATTTATAAAGTAGTACTAGGCTAATCCATTCCTATGATACAGATAGAGAATACACTGGTGAGTTTTGATATCTTCGAAAAGAAGTTTTGTTGTGATTTGGTTAAGTGTAAAGGGGTGTGTTGCGTGGATGGGGACTCAGGTGCTCCCTTGGAAAAGGAAGAGCCGCGTAAGATTAAAGAGAATTATGCGGGAATAATGCCTTTTATGAAACCAGAGGGGGTGAAAGCGGTGGAGGAACAAGGTTTTTCAATGATAGACCGGGATGGAGACTTGGTTACTCCTTTGATTGACGGGCGGGAATGTGCTTATGCCATAGAAGATAATGGAAATTGTTGGTGTGCTATTGAGAAAGCATGGACAAAGGGAAAATCCCGTTTTCGTAAACCGGTTTCCTGTCATTTATACCCGATTCGGATTACCCGTTATCCGGAATTTGAGGCTTTGAATTACAATAAATGGGAAATTTGTAGTGATGCCCGTCTGAAAGGTGAACAAGAAGGTATGCCGCTTTACCGTTTTTTGAAAGAGGCTTTGATAGCCCGTTATGGAGAAAAATGGTATGAGCAGTTGGAATATGCAGCCTGGGAGATAGAAGCAGGTCGTATAGAAGTTCCTCCTGCTTATTAGCTATCAATTGCCTGGAAGATTAAAAGTAGAGGAGAAAGATTTTTTTTAGAAATTATTTGCAAAATCACTTATTCTCCTTATCTTTGCAGCGCGAAAGTAAAAATGGTGGATGTAGCTCAGTCGGTTAGAGCGTCGGATTGTGGTTCCGAAGGTCGTCGGTTCGAGCCCGATCTTCCACCCGAAACCACAGAATGAGATCAGCAGAAATGCTGATCTTTTTTTATGCTTCTAATATGCAGATCCCTGGAATGTTTAAATATTTTGTGGTAAAATTTCCGACTGAGTAGGAAAAATCTTAATTTTACATGCCTTAAAATGAAAACGTTTACAATTTGAGTTGAATATAAACATTAATATTTAAAACATGGCTAAAGAACAGTTTATAACAAGGCATATTGGTCCCCGTCCGGAGGATGTGGAAGATATGTTGAAGGTAATCGGTGTGCAATCAGTTGATGAACTGATCGAACAAACGGTACCAGCCTCTATCCGATTGAAAGAAACTCTGGATTTGCCAGCTCCTTTATCTGAGGATGAATTTCTGGAGAAAGTGAAATCTGTAGCTGCTAAGAATAAACTTTTCCGTTCTTTTATCGGACAAGGATATTATGATACGATTTCTCCGGCAGTGATTGTCCGGAATATTCTGGAAAATCCGGCTTGGTATACTTCTTATACTCCTTATCAGGCAGAAGTATCGCAGGGACGTTTGGAAGCTTTACTGAATTATCAGACTATGGTGCTGGAATTGACGGGGATGGAGATTACAAATTGTTCTTTATTGGATGAAGCGACTGCTGCCGCAGAAGCAATGACAATGATGTTTGCTTTGCGGGGCAAGGAAATGAAAAAAGCAGGTGCTAATAAATTGTTTGTTGATAACAAGGTTTTTGCCCAGACAAAAGATGTTTTGATTACCCGTTCTGCTCCCCAGGGAATAGAGTTGGTTTATGGAGATTACAATACTTTTGAATTCACTCCGGAAATATTCGGTGCTTTGGTACAGTATCCGGCATCTCATGGTGAGATCCGTGATTACAGGGATTTTACTGAAAAAGTGCATGCAAACGGTTCATTATTGACAGTTGCTGCTGATTTGATGAGTCTGGTATTGCTGACTCCGCCGGGAGAATGGGGGGCTGATGTAGTTGTAGGTACTTCGCAGAGGTTTGGAATTCCTATGGGATATGGTGGACCCCATGCTGCTTATATGGCTACTAAAGAAGAATACAAGCGGAATATTCCGGGGCGTATTATTGGGGTAACTATTGATGCTCAGGGGAATAAAGCGTTGCGTTTGGCTTTACAGACCCGTGAGCAACACATTAAACGGGAAAAGGCTTCTTCCAACATATGTACGGCAAAGGCTTTGAATGCAACAATGGCCGGATTTTATGGTGCTTATCACGGACGGGAAGGATTACAACGGATTGCCCGGCATATTCATGCTGCTGCCGTCATTCTGGCAGAAAAAATCAGTAAGTATGGCTATAAGCTGAAAATTGATAAATTTTTTGATACCATTCGTTTTGAATTGCCTGAGGGAGTGACTGTAGAGGCCTTAAGGGAAGTAGCTCTTGAAAAGGAAGTAAATCTGTTTTATTGTGATTGTGGCGTTGTCGGTTTGTCTACAGATGAGTGCATAAACGAAGATGAACTGAATCTGATTGTCTGTATTTTTGCCGAGGCTGCCGGAAAGAAAGCAGAAAAAGTAAAGTTCCTGGAGGATTGTACTGTATTGGATCCGGATATGTTGCGTGAGGACGAATATATGCAACAGCCGGTATTTAATATTTATCATTCGGAGACTGC
>URJC01000153.1 GCA_900548135.1 uncultured Odoribacter sp.
TCAGGGCTGCGGGCTACCGGTGTGGTTCCTCCATAATAGTAAACGATGAGTGGATATTTTTTCGTAGGGTCAAAATCGGCAGGTAGGTAGTAACGGCCATCAATGACAGTTCCTTTTTTGTAATTATAATCCCAGTCTTTCATTTCACCGAAGACTATGTTTTCGTATTGTTGCTGGGCTGGGTTATCCCATAAGGCTGCCTGATTGTTTGATAGGTTTAGGGTGTAAATTTGTGCCGGGTAATCGGTATTCGAAGCGGTGTACATCATTTCCTGTCCATCTTCAGAAAAACTGGTATTCAGAATTAAGTCACCGGGACATTCAATACGGGTGAATTGTCCGTTGCGGTATTGATAGAGACGGACAAAATCAGCTTCAGTCACTTTGGCATATATAGTCCCGTTTTTATGCCATACTGCTGATTCGACAGAAGGGTTGAAATCCCGGGTAATCGCTTCTGTTTTTTTACTGGCGAGATCATAGATGTATAATTGTATGTCGTATTGATTGGCAATTTGTTTTTTACCGATTTTTTCGCCCAATTGACCAAAAGCTGAAGGACCTCCCTGTACCAAAAGTTTCTGACCATCCGGTGAAAAACTACAGTTAATGGAAAAAGGACGGTCTTTCCAAAGTGTGTCTAATTTCTGTGTACTTATATCCATCAGATAAATACTCTGTTTGCTGAAAGGGTATTCATTGTATACGGGGCGTGAAGTGGAGATGAGCAATTTTTTACCGTCATTACTGATATCCATAAGAGAAGTGCTTAGGTTTCCCCACGTTAAACGGGAGTGGAGTCCCGTAGAAAAATCGTATTTACAAAGATAAGAACGGTTACGGAAATAGGCCTGACGATCTTGTATTCCTGCTAATTTTCGCAGTTCCCATTGGGGATCGCTATAGTTTTCATTTTCATAATAAATCAGATAAGAACGGTCAGGAGACCAGGTATATCCGTTGATTTTCCGGTCTTCCCGGATCAGACAGGTTTGTTTTTGTTTTTCTATATCATAGCTGTAAAGCGAACGACCGTTGCCTTCGTTTTGAAGGAATGACAATTCATCTTTTCCCGGGATCCATTGTAAACTGCCTACATTACTGCCATAAAATGTGTAGACAATTTCTTTGTCTGTAATACGGTAGACATAAATATTCTGCGTGTTCTTACCTTCAACGATATTGGCAATACCGACAATCGCATATTTACCTGTAGGAGAAACATTGAGGTTGCTCACGCGTTTACCGTTCAATATATCATAAATATTTTTTCCTCTTTTAGGAGAGATTGAGAATTTTACCGGAACATCTTCAAATTGTTTGTCGGCTTTGAAATTGGCAAATGCAATTTTGCCTCCTTCTGTGAGTGCTTTCACCAGAATGGTATGTTTGCCGGGGAGCCATTCGCCTGGAATTTGCCGGAAAGAAGTTTTCTCACCGTTCACTGTTAACTTTTTAACACCATCCACATAAATTTCGGCGTTACCGAAGATCGTGAAGTTGAGTTTTCCACTGATCCAATCCGGATTACTGAAATAAACTGCATAATAGTTCAAAGACAATCCGTTTTGCTTTTCTGCCATAATGGTATCCTGCTGAGTGGTAGCAATACGCCATTTTAGTTGATGGAAATGATCTTTTGCCTGATTGGTATCCGGAACCAGATTTTGAATATTGATGCTTGCATAATCATTAAGCATCGCTTCGGAAAACGCTTTGTCCCTGACATTTTTCATATTACTGAATGCTGGCTTTTCCACAGGAATAGGCGTTAATGCCAGCCATTCCTTTACATCTTGTGCCTGAAGAGTGAAGGCACTTGCCAGAAAAAGAGGGAGAAGGATTTTTTTCATGAATATGATATTAAGTTACCTGAATAATAATGTATTACGTATATTCCGTGTTTTTGACATTTGTTGCTGCGAATTTAGGTCTTTTTTAACAGAAAGAACGTTAATAACAAGTTAAAGCCTTAGTAACTAAAATAGTTTAGTTGCGTAGAAAAGAACAAAAAGACCTATGAAAACTTGGATTTTTGTTTTACTGTCAGGATTGACATTATCGGCTTGTCATGCGGGGAAGAAAATGGCAGTCCGGCCTGCTGCCTATGCGGAAACAAATCCTGTGGAAGTAACTGTTCATGAAACTATACAGGATACTGTGGTTATAGAAGAAGTACCTCAATCGGCACATCCTGAAAAAGTGGTTAGGACGCAAGGGAATGATTTAATGCGTTATTGTGTGATTGTGGGGAGTTTTATCAACGAGCAAAATGCAGTTAATTTGCGTAATAACCTGATCCGGCAGGGTTTTTCAGGGACTTCGATTATGCGTAACGATGAAGGGATGTTTCGTGTCAGTGCCGGATGTGACAATTCACCTGAAGATGCCTGGCGGGAAGTATGCCGTTTACGCCGTTTGTATCCGCAATTCCGGGATGCTTGGTTGCTGAAAACAGACGGCGATTAAAAGCTAAATTTCCATCATGGAATCATGACGGTTGACTTTTAAAATTCCGGAGATATGTTTCAACCGGGAAATCAATTGTGACAAATGTTCTGTATTGTCAATAAGTACCGTTAAATTGCCATCAAATAACCCTTCGGCAGAGTTAATGGAAATAGCACGTAAGGTGGCATGTGGATCCTTGCCGATCAGTTCCGTCATTTTGGTGATGATGCCGGGGTCATCTTTTCCGGTGATGTTTAATATTGTTTGATAAGAAGTAGCTCCATCATTAGTCCATTGGGTTTTAACAATCCGGTAGGGATACCTCCGCATCAGTTCCTGTGCATTTTTACATTGCCGGCGGTGTACTTTTATACCTTCTCCGATGGATACGAAGCCAATGATGTCGTCTCCATATACCGGATTACAGCAGCGGGCAAATTTGTAATCTACATTATCCACATTTTTATCAATCAGCAGTACATCTTCATCGATCTTTTTTTGCGGCATGACTTTGATGTCTCTGCGGACCGGAACGGGTTGCGGTTTTTCTTCTATCTGGGTGAGAATTTCCTTGATTTCGGCAGGATCATGTTTACCGGTAGCTATACCGTGATAGAGATCAAGGGCAAACTTATACTTATAGTGTTGCATCAATTTGCGGATCACTTCATCGTTGAACTCTATTTTCCAGTTTTTGAGCCTGCGCATTAAGGTTTCTTTACCGATATCAGCTTGATGATTGATTTCCTCATTCAGGAATTGGCGTATTTTATTCCTTGCTTTTGATGTGACGGTAAAGTTGAGCCAGTCGGCTTTTGGTTGCTGGTTTGAAGCTGTTATTACTGAGATCTGGTCCCCATTCTTTAAGACATATCTCAGGGTCTCATTCCGGTTGTTTACTAATCCTCCTACACACTTACTTCCGACATTGGTGTGAATAGCGTATGCAAAATCGAGTAGGGTGGCTCCTGCTTGCAGGGAGATTAAATCTCCTTTCGGGGTGAACACATGTACTTCCTTGTCCTGTAGGTTGATGTTCATGTCATCCAGCAGGTCTATTGCATTTTTTTCGTTACTTTCGAGGATTTCACGCAGTTCATTCAGCCAGTTTTCGATGATGGAATCTGAGGATCCTCCCTTGTATTTCCAATGTGCTGCAAATCCTTTTTCAGCAATCTCATCCATACGTTCAGTCCGGATCTGGACTTCCACCCATCGGTTGCGGGGACCTAATACAGTTGTTTGTAAGGACTCATAACCATTGGATTTAGGTACAGAAATCCAATCCCGCAGACGGCGTGGGTTAGGAGTGTATTTATCGGTAACAATGGAATAGACTCTCCAACAATCTGGTTTTTCATTTTCTCCGGTACTGTTGATGATGAAACGAACGGCAAAAATATCGTATATTTCTTCGAACTCAACCTGGCTTTTACGCATTTTGTTGAGGATAGAGGCTATTGTTTTGGTACGATATTTCATTTTATATTTTATGCCACGCCGGTCGAGTTCGGCAGTAATCGGTGCTATAAACTCAGCGATGTAGGTTTCACGGGCTGTTTTTGACTCCTGTAGTTTTTGTTCTATTTCTTTGTATACCCGGGGATTGGAATAACGTAAAGCTGTGTCTTCCATTTCCGATTTAATGTTATATAGGCCAAGTCGATGGGCAAAAGGAATGTAGATGTAACTGGTTTCTTTAGCCAATTGTTTTTGTTCTGTTTCATTCAATTGACTGGCCTGGCGCAGGGCATAGAGTTTTTCTGCCAGAAAAATCAGCTGTACCCGGATATCTTCTGCAAAACTCAATAGTAATTTGCGGAAATTTTCTGAATCTACGATTTTTTGTGTGGCATAGATATGGCTGATTTCTTTTAATCCCTTGACGATCTGCCAGACTTTATAACCGAACATTTCGCGGATCTGATCCAGAGTCAACATATCTTTTTCTACTGTTTTGTGGATCATGGCACAAATAATAGAAGTACGTCCCAATCCAATTTCCTGTGTGATAATCAGAGTGATATCCAAGATACGGATGATTTCCTGATAATTTAATTCAGAGGCATTGACTTCATTCTGAATGGCAATCTTGAATGCCCGTCGGATTTGTTTAATATCTTCGCCTGATATCAGGTTACGGCAGGATTTTAACACATGGGTGTATTTACTTAATATAAGGGGCTTGTATTCTTGTTCTGTTAGTATTTGCATTGTTTTTTAGTAATAGATTTGGTTGTGTAAAAATAACGATTTCTTTCTAAGATTATTGGAAATTCTATTTTTGTATGAAAATTTGTTGAAAAGTGTGTGTATTTCCTATTATTTTAGGTTCATGCGTTCCCAGGAACGTAAATGATTAGTGGAAAACTTGAGTTTCGTCTGGAATGAACAGATCCGTTCCTATGTTTCTGATGGCGGGGGGGAGAAGTTGTAACCGTGAAAGACAAGCCGATCGGGAAAAATGTGAAAATAAAAATGGAATTACTTCAAATTCGTTCAGGAAACTAGTATTTTATGTATATTTACAACGACAATATGTGGTATTATTCCGAGTATTCTGACCGTAGTCTGTATATTTTTTCTTCCAATGGAAGAATACGATGAGATTATAAAAACAGAAAAAGCGGATAAGAAAGTGATACAGACTCGGGAGAAGGAGACTTTATATATAATAACATTTTGTCCGGTCTCGAAGAAGGAACGGTTTCTTAAACGAATTAAGGATTAATAAATATGTATTATGACGACAAAAGAAAGGTATGACGGGGTATTAGGATGGTTTGCCAGTCACATGGGGATTGCTGAAACTGAGTTGCAATATAAAAATCCCTATGAATTGATTGTGGCGGTGATTTTGTCTGCCCAGTGTACGGACAAGCGGGTAAATATGACGACACCAGCCATTTTTGAGCGTTTTCCGGACCCTGCGGCTATGGCTGCCGGTAGTGTGGAAGAAATTTATCAGTTGATAAAGTCGATTTCTTATCCAAATAACAAAGCCAAACATTTATATGAAATGGCAAAGAAATTAGTGAGTGATTTCAAGGGGGAAGTTCCTGCGGATATTGAATTATTGCAAACTTTACCCGGAGTGGGGCGAAAGACAGCTAATGTTGTCATGGCCGTTGCTTTCCGTCAGCCTGCAATGCCGGTCGATACTCATGTTTTCAGAGTAACCAACCGTATAGGTTTAGTAAATCATACTAAAACTCCTTTGGAAACGGAGAAGCAGTTAGTGAAAAATATACCTTCCGGCATTCTTTCAACAGCACATCATTGGTTTATTCTGCATGGGAGATATGTGTGTACTGCGCGTAAACCCAAATGTGATAGCTGTGGAATACAGGAATGGTGTAATTTTTTTGAAAAAAATAAAACTGCTGACGCAACCTTTTCCTGATACTTGCATCTTAATATAAAAACAACAACAAAATATTTCTTTCAGAAAAAGACAACTAAGGAGTAATAAAGGGAACAATTACATTTTTTATTACAGTTTTAAGGGTTAGTTGAGAAGAGCTGGCTGGAGGTAAAATTTCGGTCAGCTTTTTTTTCTAAATTAATTTAAAAATTAGGACAACTTTGTCGTATCTTTGACAAGAAGAAATGGTTATCATTTTCAGGGTTTGGAATAGGATGAATGTTTATCGTTTTATTTAAAAGTTTGTTTTTGGCACTTCTCCTTATCTTATTCTTTTTATTTTTGTGTCCGAAAATTTTATCTTATGGAACATAATCGGAGAAAACCGGATTGGTTAAAAATTAAGCTTCCCATGGGACAGCTTTCTACTGAGGTTTTGAATGCGGTCAGAGGGTATCATTTGAATACCATTTGTACAAGTGGCAGGTGTCCGAATCAGGGGGAATGTTG
>URJC01000154.1 GCA_900548135.1 uncultured Odoribacter sp.
GCGGATGATGGCAGCCGGTGCACATTATGTGCTGGATAATATCCGTGAATTGCCGGACCTGATACATAATTTAATGAATAAAAAATAATAGGTGTATGAGAAATTATTTACTGTTGACCCCTGGACCGTTGAGTACTTCTGAGACGGTGAAAGAAGCCATGTTACAGGATTGGTGTACCTGGGATAAAGATTACAATGAAGGAATAGTTACTGTGATCCGGAAAGAATTGCTGGAGGTGGCAGGACTGGATGAGAAGGAATATACAACTGTGTTGCTACAAGGAAGTGGGACTTATGGCGTAGAGGCAACTTTGGGAGCTGTCGTGAAACCTACCGACAGGTTACTGATTATAGCGAATGGTGCTTATGGCAAACGGATGGCGGCCATTGCTGATTATTATAAACTGGATTATGTCATGGTGGCTTTGAAAGAAACGGAGCTGATTACCCCCGCAATCGTGGAGGAGGCTTTGAAAAATCATCCTGGAATCAGCCATTTGTCTTTGGTCCATAGTGAAACAACGACGGGTTTGTTGAATCCGATTGAAGAAATTGCAGAGGTGTTGCGTGGACGCGGGATCACCTGGATTGTTGATGCCATGAGTAGTTTTGGAGGGATTCCTATCGATATGAAAAAACTGGGTATTGATTTTCTGGTTAGTAGTGCCAATAAGTGTATACAGGGAGTTCCGGGCTTTACCTTTGTTCTCGCTTCACGGGAAAAATTGCTGAAATGCAAAGGAGTTGCCCGTTCTTTGTCCCTGGATATTTATGCCCAATGGGAAGAAATGGAAAAAGGGCATGGAAAATGGCGGTTTACCTCACCGACTCACGTTGTACGGGCATTTTTTCAAGCTTTGGAAGAGTTGAAAGCAGAGGGAGGTATAGAAGCCCGTTACCGCCGTTATTGCCGGAATCATGAGGTATTAGTGGAAGGAATGCGGGCTATTGGTTTTTCCACCTTGCTGGAACCGGAAAAGCAGTCTCCGGTTATTACTTCTTTTCTTTATCCGGAACCGGGTTTTTCGTTTACAGAGTTTTATGGGTTACTGAAACAACAGGGTTTTGTCATTTATCCCGGAAAGGTTTCGGATGCTGATACATTCCGGATTGGTACTATTGGAGATGTATTCCCGGAGGATTTTGAAAGATTGACACAAGCTATTGCGGCTATCAGGCGGGTAAATTAAACAGGGTTGCCCGGACAAGTTTGACTTTTTTTAGTTTTTTGGCTGTTTAAGTGTTTCTTTTGCTTTAATTTTGTTGTAAAAGAAATCAATATGCCACAAGAGATAGAAAGAAAATTTTTGGTCCGGGGAGACTTTAAAGCATATGCTTACCAATCCTTTCGGATTGTACAGGGCTATTTGTCCTCCGTACCGGAACGCACGGTGAGAGTGAGGATCAAGGGGGATCGGGGATATCTTACGATTAAGGGAAAAGCAACGGTATCCGGGATCTCGAGATATGAATGGGAAAAGGAAATTCCCTGTGATGAAGCCCGGGAGTTGCTGGCGTTGTGTGAACCGGGAATAATCGATAAAGTCCGCTATTGGGTACAGGCCGGAAAACATGTTTTCGAAGTAGATGAGTTTTATGGAGAGAACGAAGGTTTGGTGGTTGCAGAAATAGAATTATCCTGTGAGGACGAGCCTTTCGATCGACCGGAGTGGTTGGGTCAAGAAGTGACCGGAGATATCCGTTATTATAACGCCCATTTAACTCGATCCCCTTACAAAGTTTGGAAATCGAGTTAAGCGGGTAGTTCCTTTATTTCATTTTTTCTTCTAATTCGGTACTGAGGGGCAGGTGGTCCTGGAAGTGGACCATGACATGGGTCCCGTCGCAAAAAGGTTTATTTACTGAAGCTCCGCAACGGCATAGGGTGACCCGGTTGCGTTGTTCGTATTCGGTGCCGTTAGGTCCATTCACAGGAATACCTCCT
The DNA here is from genome assembly GCA_900548135.1 of uncultured Odoribacter sp. Taxonomy (GTDB): domain Bacteria; phylum Bacteroidota; class Bacteroidia; order Bacteroidales; family Marinifilaceae; genus Odoribacter. The sequence continues at coordinate 1,946 of URJC01000154.1, forward strand.
TTGACCCAGAGCGGGCCACTACATTCTTCCTGTGGGTCTTCGATCAGGCCTAAAGCCGGTTTTAAGGGGGGCTCATAAAATGTTTCCTCTTCTTTGTCCCAAAGTTTTAACCGGCCGGAGGGGCAGTACATACTTTCGTGTACGGCCAGATCATGGGCTTCGGGATTGTCGGAATCTTCCGTCAACTGCCAAATCGTTCCTTTGGCTATACAAATCCGTGCCTGAGCACAATATTCAATGTTATCAGCCAATTGTACGGTTGGTCCGTCATATAATTCTGCCTTTTCTAATAAAGGTATGTTTTCAGCTGTGAGTGTCGGGTCCCAATCGGTATGAGCATGTGAGCCATCACAATAAGGATGTTTTTTTGAATGCCCGCAACGGCATAAGGCGGTGGGTTCTTCGTGGGTAGGATAAGCGTGACCTTTGGCATATTCCCAAGGGATTTTTTCTTCGTTAAGGACTAAAATTTCTTGCTGCAAAGGTGGATTACCGTGAACCAGATAAGGACCATCGGCCATGATGTCAATACGGTATTTGGGGTCAGGTTTGGGCGTGCCGGGTTCTGAAAAGCGTTTTTCTTTTTCCATGTTTTTAAATTTAAGTGTATGAGTATTATACTTTTCCGGTAAAAGAATGTTTTGTTTTTTTAATTTATTTCATAATTTTACATGCTACAAGAAGCATAATGAGGCTATGAAGAATAATTGTAATTTTATTATATGGGTAATGGTATCCGTTATTATTTTGAGTGCTTGCGGAAAGGATGAAGGGTATGAATTTGCTGGAGGAAATCATGCTGGTAAACAATCCTATGATTACCTGGAAAATAATATAGCTGCTTGCCTGTCTTTTTTTGATCTGGCTTTACGCATGAATGCTTATCTGGAATTACCTGAGGAAGAGAGAGAAGAACTGCAGGATACCTATTTCCCGGATTATCAGGTTTGCCGGAATGATGCAGGAGAATGGCTGGGAGTAAAGGAACAAGATACTGTTTTCCGGATTGTTGCTGATAATTTGGCTTTGACAACAGAGTCGGCGGAGTGGAAGCTGGACGGGTGTTGTGATGTATATCATGGGGTGGTTACGATCATTTGTACCGGGCTAAGAAACTGGACATTGGAGATTGCACCTGTGATAAATGGGTGTTGGACATCGGAAGCTCATTTTGCAATAACCTGCCAAGGGGAAGAATTGCCTTTTGATTTTAATCATGGCGACTGGATAATTGCAGGTGTAGGAAAAAGTATGACAGAAGAAGAATTGGGTGAAATCTCAAATATGGATTTTGAAATAGCCGAATCTTTAGTGAAAAATTCAGATAGTAAATATCTTTTTGATAAAGGAATGTTATATATAAAAATAAGGGATGCCGGGCAATTTCGGGAAGAATATGTCAAAGCAGAATTGAAGTCTGTTGCCGGAAAGGGACGTCAGCTACAGCTTACTTACAAAGGTGATGTGTATGCTTATCTTGCTGATTGAGCCTCTATAAACTCACCAACTTCCGCTGGCGCCACCTCCGCCGAAACTTCCTCCTCCAAATCCACCGAATGAACCGCTACCACTGCTGAATGAGCCGAAATTGCTGCCACGGCTACTTCCGATACCTCCGAAAAATATAGGGGGGAAACCGTTATCTCCGTGACTTCCGGTAGTGTACCCTTTGCGTCTTCTAAGTAGGAGGGGTACGAGAAAAACAATCAGGAGAGGGAGAATAATCCAGGCTCCTGTGTCGTTTTCTCCTTTCCGGGCATATTGTTCAGCAGTAAATTCACCACCTGTGAGTTGCATCAGTATATTAGTGGCTTTATTGATACCTGCGTAATAATTTCCTTGTTGGAATTGGGGAATAATTTCATTCCGGATGATCCGGGAAGCTATGGCATCCGGTACAACCCCTTCCAACCCATATCCGACGGCAATGGCTACTTGTCCTTTTTCCTGTTGTGTTTTGGGTTTTACGAGTAAGAGTATCCCATTGTCTTTTCCTTTTCGACCGATACCCCATTTCTCTGCCAGTCGTTGTGCATAGTCATTGGGATCATATCCGTTTAAAGAAGGTACTGTCACCACAGCGATTTGAGTAGATGAGGTATCGTTGAAAATCCGGAGTTTTTTTTCCAGCATTTGGGTTTGCCGGGGCGTGAACAGATTTGTAAAGTCGTTGACAATCCGGGGAGGAGTCATCGGGTTCGGGAAATCCTGGGCAGTTGCCCCAAGGCTGAGAAAAAGTATATAGAATAACGCAATTAGCTGTTTCATGTTGTTTTATTTATATAGTGCGGGAAACATAGAACGTTAATCTTTGAACGATATATCATCTTCCAATTCATTTACATCATCGGCCTGATACGGAAAAAAGGCTTTGAGTTGACGGCCTGTGGCTAAAACAGCCTCGCAGACACCTTCACAAATTTCTCCATTTTTGAATTTTTCCACCATGTGGTTTTTGATTTTGTCCCAAAAATCTGTGGGTACTTTGGCATTAATGCCTGCATCTCCGAGGATTGCTAATTGGTGGTCTTCGAGTGCGATATAGATCAGTACTCCATTGCGTAAAGCAGTTTTATGCATTTTAAGTTCAGCAAAGACTTGGGAAGCCCGGTCGAGAACTTCTATTTTGGCGTGATTCTCAAAATGAATACGGATTTCTCCGGAAGTATCTTTTTCGGCCTGTTGTATCGCTGTGACCATTGCCGTTTTTTGTTCGGGGGTAAAATATTTGGAGGGCTTCATGAGGGAGGAAATCAAAAGTATTAAAATTCAACTTTCGGTGCATTTTCAGCTCCTGCATTGGCTTCAAAATAGGGTTTGGAGGTGAATCCGAACATTCCGGCTACCAGGTTTCTGGGGAATTGCAGGATGAAAGCATTGTAGCTGCGGGCGACATCGTTGAATTTCCGGCGTTCTACTGCTATCCGGTTTTCCGTTCCTTCGAGCTGGGCTTGCAAATCAAGAAAGTTTTGGTTAGCCTTCAGATCCGGATAATTTTCAGAAATAGCCATCAATCGGGATAAAGCGGAGGATAATTCCCCTTGTACGTTACTTAATTTTTTTAGGGCTGCTTCGTCGAGCTGGTCGATATTCAGCTGCATCTGAGTGGCTTTTGCCCGGGCATTGACTACTTCGGTCAGTGTATTTTCTTCGTGTGAAGCATACCCTTTCACTGTATTGACCAGATTGGGGATCAGATCCAGGCGCCGTTGATATTGGTTTTCCACATTCGACCATTGGGCCGATACGGTTTCGCGCATATTGACCATGCCGTTGTAAGCTCCTTTAAACCAAAAGAAAATACTCAATATAACTACAGCGATAACGATTAAAACAATGTATCCCTTTTTCATATGTTTATAAATTTTGTCAAAAAAATTTGTGTTTTTTTTAAAACAATTATTTCTCACAGATACAAAGTTAATGATTTCTGTGATTCGTCTGTGAAGATAGGACGGGAAATATTTCTATTGTTTTATAAAGAGGAGGATTTTAGATTTAAAACGACGATTACCGGATTAGCATCTTCGGTCAGGTTACGAAGGGCGGGGATAGCCGCAAGTTGTTCCGGTTGGATAAAATGAAAGAAAACCGGGGCCGGTAAAACCATCAAACCTTGATTTTGTACCATCTCCCGGGGGAGGTAGGGAATCGTGTGGTCGATATCGTTGACGAGGGTATCGCATACCGTGGCGGTCCGATGGGTTAAGTCCAGTTGAATCATGTATTGTTTCTGGCCGATAACGATGAGGTCCAGGACGGTTTTGCCTAAGGAAATGAAATTGTGAAAATAAGGGAAGGTGATCGGTTTCGAAAGCGATTTTTTGAATTGCTCCGGGCTTTGATTATGACCGTAATCCAGGGATATTTTACGGGTAATACCGCTTTTACCCAAAAAATAGAGGGTGTCACAACCGGGACAACTGAATATAACCTCCTGGCTGGAGAAATCGGATAAATAATTGCTCGTACCGAAAGAAATAGAATCGAAAGGACTGATCCGAATTTCGTTTTCCAATTTCCCTTGTTTGTCATATAGGGAGACGGTTCGTCCATCCGAAATGATGATACCATTTTCCAGTACGTTAAATTCCATATTGAAGGATCGGTTTTGTATCAATGTTTTCAGGTAGTTTCCGTTCTTGTCATAAGCCATGACGATGTGGCCTTTACCGTTATCGCCCGATACATAGATCACAGAATCACCGATGGAACTTTTTACTTTGAAGATACTGCTGTATTCGTTTGCTCCCCGTCCCCGGTTGTTATGCTGGGAGAGGTATTGCCCGTGGCG
>URJC01000155.1 GCA_900548135.1 uncultured Odoribacter sp.
CTCCCCGTATGCTGCTGACAGAACCTGTGACATTTCTCTTATGGACGGTTTGATAACCAACAATGACAACTTCATCCATTTCTTTCATATCTTCTTCCAGAATGACATCGATGTTGTTTGAGGTACCGATTTTTACTTCTTTTGTTTGCATGCCTACGGAAGAAAAAAGAAGTACAGGATTAGGCAGGTTATTCACCATGATTGTGTATTTCCCATCCACGTCTGTTGCTACTCCTATGGAAGTACCTTTGATTAACACGGTTGCTCCGGGCAATGGTTGCCCTTTGGCATCTTTCACCATTCCTGAAATTTTGCGTGCCTCCTGCTGTGGAAGAGCTTTTAATACAATAACATCATTTTTTACACTGTACGTCATTCCTGTACCTTTGAGACATTCAGTTAATGCATTTTCCAGTTTCCGGGATTTTAATTCAATATCCATTTTTCCAATCCGTTCCAGATCTTTCGAACTGTACATGAATACAATGCCTGTTTGTTGTTCAATTTCCCAAATAATGTCTTTGAGTGTGACTCCTTTCATGGACAGATTAACTCTACTTTGAGAAAAGAGTGAAGCATTGACATTCAGAATACTGATAAAACAAAACAATAGTGTTAATTTTGATACAAACCACCATTTTTTCAACCATCCCGAGTCTATCGGGATCAGTAAATTCCAAAATTTTTCCATAAATTTATGTTTTAATTAATCAGTTTTTATTCTTTCCCCACGAAAGAATAAGGTGCAGGAAATGTCTTCGGCATTTCCTGTTTTTTTAATTCTTTTTAATTTGATCACATAATACTCTCAATTAGAACGTTTGCATTTATTTTAATTACCAAAAAAACGAACGTTTCTTTTAGTTGTAAATATAAAATATAAAAAGACTACAATCATTTCTGCAATTTCTTTTCTAAAATAGTTCTTAGCCTCTATTCATTTTTTAATTTATTTATTTTCAAATATTTAACCACCATTTATTCCAATATAGTATTCCACCGTTTTTTCACAGATCCTTCTTCCCATATTTTGCATTTCAACTAAAAGAAACGTTCGTTTTTTTAGTCATGATTCATAAATGTCAATATTTTGCCTGATTTATTTATCTTAATTTTATTGGTTTGTTCAAATATTTCAATGACCTTATCAATGGAATCCATTCGGTTAAAATTGCAGCCAAATACGGTGTTTTTTATTTCTGGTGTTTCATATTCAACTTCGATATCATACCAACGTTTAAGAATGGTCATTAGACGTTCCAGGGTAATATCTTTATAGCGGATTTTACCTTTCAGCCATGCAATAGCCTCGTTGATGTCCGTTATTTCTAATGTTTGTTGTTGATTTAACTTGTTATATTGTAACTGTTCGTGTGGTCGTAATTGAGCTGAAACCTGATATTTCCGGCTTTCTACCTGTACAGCACCTTCAATTAAGGTTGTGGTGATACAGGGGTCTTCCGGATAGGCTGATATATTGAATTGAGTTCCCAATACTTTGATTTCAAGATCTTTTGTTTTGACGATGAAAGGATGGAGAGAATCTTTGGCTATTTGAAGATAAGCTTCCCCTTCCAGTTCTATGATTCTGTTGTTTTTACCAAAATTTACCGGATATTTTATTTGTGACATGGAATTCAGATGAATATAACTTCCGTCACATAATTCCAGTTGGTAAACTTCTCCCCGGTTTACAAAGATTTCATTAAAAGTTTGTGATAAATCATTTCTATCAGCGACTTCTTTATAGGACAGGATACCTTTAGAGTGATTTGCGATACATTGATTATCTGTAATTTTTATTTGTCCTTTGGTTTCTTTAAGGTTAATGGTGTTCCCATCAGCTAGTTTAAGTATGATCCCTTGAGATAAACAGCTGTCCGGGGTAAAGCTATTTTGCACGATAGTGGCAGGTGATTGATTTGGATTGGAGTTTAATAATAACCATCCTCCGATACTTAGGATAAGAATAGCTGCATATTTACTGATCTTCAACCAGTGCTTTCTATAAAGTACCGGCTTTGAAGAAATTTGTTTTCTGATATTTTTCCAACCTCTTTGTTTATTAAAGCGGTGAAGAAGTTCACCGGCAGTACGGATATTTTCTTTTTTTAGGATGTTATGGTATAACAACTTATTTTTGGGAGATTGTTTTTGCCATTCTTCCAATATTTTTAAGTCATTTTCTGTTATTTTATTACTGATTGCTGCGGCAATAATTTTAGCTATTTCAAATTCTTTTTGCATATAAAATCACACCTTTTACATATCTAAAACACAAAAAAGTGATTTTATGGTACATGCAGGATTCTATTTTATTTAAATATTTTTATTTTGGAAATACGAAAATGAAAATCAGATAATAATAATCCTTGAGAATTATTTTTAATTTTTTGTAGGCTAATTTCTTGAGACGGTGAACGTTGGCCTCTGAAACATTTAGTAATTCAGCGATTTCAGCGTTTTTGAGTCCATCAATTGATAAATAAATTACTTTACGGGTTTGAGGAGGAAGTGAGTCTACGGCATTATAAAAAATACGGTAACTTTCTTTTTCAATCAGAATATCTTTATAAAATTCTTCATTTTCACATAATTGAAGTTCATATATGATTTCTTTTTTATTTCTTAATATATTAATACATTGATGCCTCACAGCTGTGTATAAATAACTTTTTACATTGAAATCATTCTCTAATGATGGATAGTGTTCCCATAGTTTAACAAAAGTTTCCTGGACAACATCTGCGGCTAATAATTCGTCTTTTAGGAATTTGAATGCAAAAGCACATAAAGTTTGATACAGATCGTTAAAGACTTGTTCAAAAAGGAATTCTTTTTTATGTTTTGTCTTTTCAAAAAATGAGGACATATTTTTCTATTGTATCTGACAAAATTAACAAAAATGAATAAAGTATGAAGTGGTATGTTTTATAATAATTCAAGATTTTTTTATTCAGAAAAAAGAGGTGTGCTGTAAAAGCATTTGTTTTACTATTTTTGTAGCATGATTGATCAGGCAACAATACAGAAGATTTTTGATGTGGCAGACATTTATGAAGTGATATCCGACTTTGTAAGTCTGAAGAAAAGAGGTGTGAATTATGTAGGTTGTTGTCCTTTTCATAATGAAAAAACAGGTTCATTTACGGTTTCTCCGGCCAAAGGTATTTATAAATGCTTTGGTTGCGGGAAAGGCGGGAATGCGGTTAATTTTATTATGGAACATGAGCAACTGACTTATGTGGAGGCTTTAAAATGGTTAGCTGCTAAATACAATATCATTATTGAGGAAAAGGAACTTTCAGAACACGAGAAGCAGGAAAAGTCAGAACGTGAGAGTATGTTGATCGTGACGAATTATGCTGAAGAATTTTTTATGGATCAATTATGGCACACCGATGAAGGAAAATCTGTAGGGTTAGGCTATTTTAATAAAAGGGGACTGGATGATCAGACGATTGAAAAATTTGGTTTGGGGTATTGTCCGGAAGCCTGGGATGGATTGACGAAAACTGCTTTAGCCAAAGGTTATAAAAAAGAATTTTTGGTAAAGACTGGTTTAACAATAGAGTCTGAACGGGGATTATTTGATCGTTTCCGGGCCCGGGTGATGTTTCCTATCCGGGATCTGGCGGGAAAGATTATTGCATTTGGAGGTCGTATTATGACAAACGACAAAAAGAGTGCTAAATACCTTAATTCTCCGGAGTCTGAAATTTATCATAAAAGCCGGACATTGTACGGGATATTTTTTGCAAAGAGGAGTATCGTCCAACATAATCGGTGTTATTTGGTTGAGGGGTATCTGGATGTGATTTCTTTTCATCAGAAAGGAATTGAGAATACAGTAGCTTCGTCGGGGACTTCTTTGACGATAGAACAAATTCGTTTAATCCGGCGTTTGACACCCAATGTAACTATTATTTATGATGGGGATGCTGCGGGTATTAAGGCTTCATTACGGGGAATTGATCTGGTGTTGGAGGAGGGATTAAATGTTAGGGTTGTTTCATTGCCGGAGGGGGAGGACCCGGATTCCTATGCACAGGCACATACGGCAGAAGAAGTGTTAGAGTATATTACCAGCCATGAGACTGATTTTATTCATTTTAAGACGAAGTTATTGTTGGAACAAGCCGGTGATGACCCCATTGAACGGGCGAAGTTGATTACAGATATAGTAAAAAGTATCTCACTCATTCCTGATAATATAACCCGTTCCGTGTATGTGCAGGAAACGGCTAATCAGATGAAGGTGGAAGAAAGGATACTCTATACGGAGATAGCCCGGATCCGGAAAGAGAAGGTGGGAGATCCCACACCTGTTCCCTATAAGGCTGCTGCTCAACAACTTGTTCCAATGAGGGAGGAGCCGGAAGCAGGGAGAATGACTCCTTGTGATACGGAGGAAATGATGTTGATTCGTTATTTGCTGATGTTTGGAATGCATGGTCTTTATGAAGAGGAACGTAATGGACAGGTGTGCGTTGTGACTGTGGGGGAATATATTATCAATGAATTAGCTGAGGATGAGTTGATGATGATGAATCCAAAATTTCAGGAGATTCAGCAGGAATATCGCCAGCATTATAGAAACGGGGAATTTGTTCCTGCTAAATATTTCACCGGGCATCCTGATCCTGAAATTTGTTCTGTAGTGGCAGATATTTTGAGTGAGCCTTATGAATTGAGTAAGTTATGGACAGCAAAAGATGCCGATGTCCGTACCGAAGAAACGCTGTTGAGCGAGTTACTTCCGAGAATTGTGGATAATTATAAAATGCGACGGATTGAAATGATGTGCCGGCAAGCAGATGAAAAAATTTTGGAGTGCCAGAATGCCGGAGATTCCGGGCAACTTATTGAATGGCTTAAAAAGAAAGATACGATGGTGAAGGTTCGGGCACGGTTGAATCAAAAACTGAAAAGGACAATATAAAAAACTAACAATCAATTTGATTGTTAGTTTTTTATTTAAATAAACTTCTCCCTGTTCTGGGTTTTGTATAATCCAACTAACAAAAAGATAAAACTGGCGGATAAAATGATCAACCGATTATTGAATACTGTATTGTAAAAAATTTCCGGATTTTTGTCCAGTGGGACATCAAATGGATTCAAAAATACATTCCATTTGCTGATTCCCAGAATTCCGTTCATTACGAAAAGAATCAGACCGATGACAATGATCAGCACGGCAGTTCCGTTACCATTCCGAACGAGAGTACTGAGCATAAAACAAAGCATTCCTATAAATAGAGAAGGAACGGTACTTTGTATAGTCAGATCGAGTGGAGGAACTTCCACCACCAACCAGTCTGTTACCATTGATAGGAGCAGAGTGATGATGAAGCAAATGACGTAGGCGATAACAAGACGGTACAGCCAGATTTTGTAGCGGTAGTTGGGAATACCAAAGATAATTTCAATGATCTTGGCATCCTGATCGTTTTGTATGCCAAAACAGGTCGGATAGAAAATAAGCAGAATAGAGGGTACAAGTAACATATTGTAACCGGTGGCCATTGTAATCTCATCGTCCGAAAACAAACTGATACCTACCGTTAGAATATAAAATCCGACAGCACTCAGTACGAAATACATAAATTTATTTCCAAATATGATTTTGATGTTGTATTTGGTGAGTTTTAGCAGGGGACTGATATAGTGTTTCATAATAAGTCTGATTATTATTGAGTAATAATTTGTTCATGATTGGCTAGTTTTACACTTCTCAGCAACCACAGATAGGAATCTTCCAGTAATGGAGTGGTATGGACTGCATTAGGTACAGGTTGTTTTTCTGATAAGCAGCGTACCTTAATATATTCACCATTGCGAATATGATGGACAAGTAGCAGATCAGAAGGTAGCTTGGCAAATTCACGGGCTGGTATTTCAAAAGTCCAGGTGACATTTTTAGCAATTTCAACCATTTCACCGGGGGTCCCGTGATATTTAAGAGAGCCTTTGTTGATCACGCCAACTTGGTTACAAGAACTGGCGATGTCCTCAATGATATGGGTTGAGAATATGACAATTCTATTCCGTGATAACTCGACCAATAAGTTACGGAAACGAATACGTTCCCGGGGATCCAGTCCGGCAGTTGGTTCGTCGACAACCAAAATTCGTGGTAAATTGAGTAAAGTCTGGGCAATCCCGATACGTTGTTTCAT
>URJC01000156.1 GCA_900548135.1 uncultured Odoribacter sp.
GATTATTGGAATTGACTGTCGGCACCACAGCATCTTTTACTACCGCTATCGGGAAAGCCCCCTTCTCCAGTTCCTGGGGATAAATATCCCGGGAAACCATCCCTAAATCCACCACCTTGGCCAAAGCATCAGTAATCCCTTTGCCAGCACCACCTGCAGAAATATCAATTCTTACTTTGGGATGCAGTTTACGAAATTCTTCTGCCCATTTCACTGCCATAGGATACAAAGCAAAGGCTCCTGACAATTGAATTTCTCCTTGCAATTCCCGGCGTAATTCACGCCTATATCTCAATTTCTTAATCCATCCCTGTTTTTTCTCCTGAGCAGCTACCTTCTGAAATGTTCCGATCCATAGCACCATGGAAAGAAGAAAACAAGCTATACGTATGTGATGCATCTTTTTTGTTTCTAAATTTTTCCGCAAAAGTTATGCAAAGCTATTTATATTCCATTAAATGACAATACATATACTTCCCTATTTTTATAAGTTTTTTTACTTATTTCTATCCTAAAACCAAAGAAAATGAAAAAGGACTCCATTAACGGAGTCCTTAAAATCAAAAAAGGGAATTGCCGACCCCTAAAATGATCTCTTTTACAGTTGACAAAGCAACTATTTTTTTTGGTATTGTGCAATAATTAGTAAATATATTTTATTTACATTTATTCCTCTACCGGTTCAAATTCTTCTTTTCCAACCCCACAAAGCGGACAAACCCAATCATCAGGTAAATCTTCAAAAGCTGTTCCCGGTTCGATACCATTGTCCGGATCCCCCATTACTGGGTCATAAACATAATCACATACGGTGCAAATGTACTTTTTCATAGCATTGTTAATTAAAATATTCGTCCACAATATACGAAAAACATAGGGAAAAGATTATAATATTTGAAAAATAATAAAAGAGAAAGGAAAAACGGTTAAAAACAAAAAACAATGATCACCGGGAGAGGATAGGATCATCTATATCCGAACAAGGCAACCTGTAAAAAGAAAAAGTTTCGGGCTGTCACAGCTGGAAACTTTTCACTACTAACTAACCTAATACAAACTTATGAAAAAAAATATCTCTTTTGATTACCTGTCAAATATAAACGTCTTTCGTTAATTCCTCATGACAACTTCATGACGTTTCTGTTAAAAATAAAAACAAAAAGGATGCCACAAAAGCATCCTTAAAAAACTCCAGGCAAAATATTACTATTTATTTACATCATTTATACATCATAAACTTTACCCCTTATTTCAATTCAGAATAATCCGTATGTTGTGGATCAAAATTAGTCCAATGGTTCAACCAGGTGTCCGCAATACCGGAAAATGCACCTATATAAGTCACTTTGTCAAATCCACTATTTAACAAAGCATCAGAGAATGAAGCTTTTCCTAATAAGGGGCTATCGGAAACGGGTAAATATTCCACACCAATCCGGGTGGTAGTCCCGTCAGATAATTTCAATTCAGTTGCCGTATCATAAACTTCATTTCCTGCCTGGCTTTCAAAAAAGGTATGGGAATAGGACTGCACATTGGGATTTCCCACAGTTTTTCCTCCGGTATAAGTAATCAAAGTGTCACCATAAGATTTATTAGCATCACTTCCCACAATTCCCATATTTGCAAAATAAATGTGTTGAAGTTTCAGACCACCGGCTTTAGCCGTTTCCACTGTGTTGCCTTTTTCCCCATCTATAATCAATCCAACAGGATACCCTACTGCAACAGAATTAAAACAAGCCAGATGACTGCTTCGCCGGATTTGCATAGCAGCCTGAAACAATCCCAACCCTGAACCATTAGCAGGATTCACTGAACCTCCTGTGATATAACCGGATTTATTCTCAAAACCATCCCTTCCCCGTGGTCCGATAAAGGTTACATTACTGAAAGTCGCAGTCGTATATGGGCTTACTGTAGCTCCATCCGCACAATTATCTGACTCAAATCCATTGGATTGGGAAACATCGGCAATTCGTGGGTCACGTACACTCAAACAAAATTGTACTTTTCCGGAAAATCCATTATCCGTATCAAACTCATCATCCCAGCCATTGAAAGCTACCAGGTATTTACAATTTACAGTCCCCCCGAACCATTCATAAGAATCGTCATTTGAATAGGAAACCTGCACATGGTCAACCTGAGTACCACTCCCTACTGATCCAAAAGTAATCCCATTAATTTCTTTGTCTTTTTCAAATGGGAAACCTGCAAACTCAACCCGTACATAACTTAATATACCGGAGTTATCTGCATCATTATCTCCCGGTCCACCTTCAATCTGCATATCATTGCCTTGATTGTTCTTAGCCTTTCCACAAATAATCAATCCCCCCCAGTCTCCGGGACGACGGGAACCAGCAGCTTGTTCAGAAGTAAATACGATGGGTTCGGTTGCCGTTCCTTTCGCAATTAATTTTCCTCCGCGTTCAACAATTAAAGCAGCTTTTGTTTCCTTATCCCCCTTGATTATCGTTCCCGGTTCTATAGTCAATTGAGCACCGTCACGAATATATACCCATCCTTTCAAATGATAAATTCCTTTAGGTAATGTTTGATTCCCGGTAAATACAAATTCCTGTTCACCATTCCCGATAGTAGTACCGTTTTCAAAAAGAATATCATTACTGGCAGTCAATCCTCCATCGGTAGGGATATTGTCTTCTTCATTACATCCGCTTAAGGTAAAACCCATCACTACGGATAAAATCAAACTCATTAATTTAAACTTTTTCATACAATTCAATTTAAAGGTAAATTCACTGATGATTTTATACATTCAAAAATTAAAACTCAGACTCAGATTATAATTTCTTCCTGGCCGGTATTCCCGGGTAATCTCCTTATGTTTTTTGGTCGTTGTTGCTGTATTCACTGTCGCCATTTGCTGAAACAATACTTTTTCTGCCAATACATCCCGAACACTCCCCCGGATTTCCCAATGTCTGCCCAATTTTTTTGCAAAAGAACAATCCACGGTATTCCGGGGCATCTCATAGGAATTGGGTATGGTACGTGACGATTCCCCTCCACTACCGACATTCCGTCCCACCCCTACAATGCGCTTTCCAATCCGGTTATATAAAACCGCTACACTCACCCCTGCCTTTTCATGCTGATAAAATACTCCTGTATTAATCAGGTAAGGCGATTGTCCTTGCATAGCCCGGTCTTCTTCTTTACTTCCTTGTGCAAACTTCACCTTACTCTTGATCAAGGCGCCGTTAAACGTCAGACTAAAATTCCGCAATCCCATAAAATCCAGACTCTTCTGAATATCCAATTCCAAACCATAATTATCAGCCCCCAAGGCATTCTTATAAGAATAAGTCAAATCAGTCCCGCCATTTACGGTATAGGTCCACTCTATCGGATGGTCAAAATGCTTATAAAACAAAGCCAAAGTAAGCTGTTCCCCCCTTTCCGGATACCACTCATAACGTAAATCCACATTTTGAATATAAGCCGGCTGTAATTCAGCATTTCCCATAACCGGACTCGCCAGATCGAAATCATAATACACAGAAGTCGAAACTTCCCTGAACTCCATCCGGTTCACTGACCGTCCATAAGCAACACGAAACTGCTGCTTATCTGTAAACTGCCAGGATGCATTGACCGAAGGGAAAAAATCACCGCTTTTGTAGAAAAGGCTACGGGGACTCACCACGTCATCCCTGGTATTACTAATCAGTTCCATATTGTTATTTTCATAACGAACTCCTGCATAGATATTGAAATTTCCAAGCGGAATATTTATTCCCAGATAAGCTGCCAACAAAGTATTATTTCCCGAATAATCATTTCTTTTTTTAGTATTGTCAAGCATATACAATTTATCCGGTCCATAATGAGCAGGCACCAACAATTCATCTCTGTCCAGATAACTGAAATTTTCCGGTAAGCTATTTTGTGCCTCATTCCAGCTATAGAAAAAAGAACGGGTCAGGTACTCACGGGTACGGTATTCACCGTATATCCCTGCCTTCAGGCTAGGGGTGAAATCAGCAAAAGCAACCTCCTGTTTATAATTCACTCCAACCGAAACAATATGCTCATGCAGACGGGTAAATTCACGGCTGATATCATTACTTCCCACCCGGTATTTACCTTCTGTCGCCCCTGCTTCGCTCCGTAAAAAACGCCGGCGGTCAGGAAGATTACGGTTGGCATAAGCATACCCCACACTCCAATCCCATTTAGCCCTTCCTAAGTCATGCCTCCCCGTAAACTGTCCATTATAAGTCGTACGTGTTGAATAATAATATTCAGCACTTTCTTCCTCATCATTCTGGGCACTCACTCCAATGCGGTCTGTATAACGGCTTTTACCTAACTGATTAAAAATATGTTTGAATTCATAACGGTCACGTGTATTGTCAGGAACAAAAGTCAAATTCAGCATCGCTCCCACCCTCACGTCGTGATTATACTGATTATCCTTGCTTTTACGTAAATACACTGAATGATCCTGAGTTTCATCATAGGTCCCGAACAAAGAATTCTCCATATTCAGAAAAGTTTTATAAGCATTGCTATAATTCAGTGTTGCTATAAATCCGTATTGCCGGTCGTGCTGATCTGCCCACTTCCTGTTCAAGGCAACATTAAAACTGACATCTGCCACAGGTCTACGTTCTTTCAACGACCAATCATTATTCAAGCCATTATCCGTCAAACTGATCGTATTTGTTCCCGGATATTTAACCATTTGCCGGTTAATACCTCCGTCCAGGCTCCTTAACCCCTTGTCAAACCCCAACCAATCTGTAGCACTCCGTTTGGATTCATAAAGACTTTTAAAATGGGTATTATCGTTTATCCCGGCCCCAACAGAAACATAAAAAGAATTACGATCGGGAATATCTTTGGTATTCACCAGAATAAAGCCTCCCGTAAAATCAGCAGGATATTCAGGAGCAGGTGATTTGACAATCTGCAAATTATCCAATTGAGAGGACGGGATGATATCAAAGGAGAAAGCACGGGAATCAGCCTCCGATCCGGGGACAGCACTATGATTAATCCATACATTATTGTAACGTTGCGCTAATCCCCTGACCATGACAAATTTACCATCAATAATGGATACCCCCGGAATCCTCCGGATAACTTCTGAAGCATCTTTATCCTGGGTACGGCTGATGATCTGACTGGACACTGCATTCATCACCAACGGAGCCGTTTTGACCGCATAAATCATAGCCGATTCACTATTCATCCGCCTCACAGCTTTCACCGTCACAGCCTCCATAGCTATAGCTTCCTCCTCTAACTCCACCCGCAATTCAGTTTCCCGGTTATTAACCACCTCTACCCCTTCAATAATGACTGAAGCGTATGAAATACAAGAAATCTTCAACGTGTACTTTCCGGAATGAATACCGGAAATCAAAAAACGGCCATCCGGATCAGTAGCCGCCCCTACCGTAGCATTTTCTACCAATACCGCTGCACTGACAATCGGCTCCTGGGTTCGTTTATCCACAATGATCCCTCTGATAACCCCTTCAGCACACACCTCAAAAAAACCTAAAATGACAAATCCGGCTACAACCAGACTTTTACTCATCATTCTTTGCATCAAATTCATTTCTATCCTGCATTTATTTTTAATTTATGATGTACAATTGTTGCCAGACAAAATTTCAAACTCGCATTTCAACGTTCATCATTTACTTCAATTTCAGACCAAATTCCAAAATTCATTTCTGATTTTATTTCAATGCAAAGTTGCCGCAGGATTGTTACAAAAGTGTAAAGGTAAGATGAAGGAAAAATTAAAAGTTCCGCATTAATGATTAATGCGGAACTCAAACTAAATTAATTAACTTTAGACATCAACGTAAATAATCCGTTTCTATATGTCTGTCGGCAAAGATAAAAACGGATTATTACAAAATGGTTTCAAACCACAAAAAATATCGCTAAAATAGAAAGATTACAAGTTTTTTAATAAGCTTTTGCAATCAGCCCCCGCCGGTGTGAAGGTTTGCCGGTCACCATATCTTTTCCTTCTTCCTCTGTGCTATCAAAGGGAATACAACGGATTGTAGCTTTCGTGTCAGCCTTGATTTTTTCTTCCGTCTCACAAGTACCATCCCAATAACAAAGGAAAAACCCGC
>URJC01000157.1 GCA_900548135.1 uncultured Odoribacter sp.
TACTAAAAAAGGCAACAGATCTTTTGTTTTTAATTGCGTGACAAAGTTAGTATGCCTTATACTTTCTACTGTTTTCCAATCGGTCCTATTGTTTGTCAATTTATTTTCGCATTCTCTTTAGGCTGTTTTCTATTTGTTTTTTATCTGTTCCCTCAGTTCCTTAGGAGAGCATCCCAGGCATCTTTTGCAAAATCTGGAGAAATTCGCTAAGGATGAAAAATCCAATTCATTGGCAATGGTCCCCAGTGGCAGGGCTGTGACTGAAAGTTTATACTTAATTTCCCCCAACAGTTGTTTCTGCATCCATTCTGCCGGCGTTTCTCCGAATTCTGCATTAAATTGCCTTTTAAATGCGGAAATGGAAAGTCCGCAGACCGAAGCCAACTCTTTCACCGTTCTGCATCCTTTGTAATTATCCAGAACTTTATTTTTGAAATCCTGCGATTGCCCGATAATCGGGTAGAAGAAATTTGCCACTTCCGGCTTGGAATAGTAAAAACGGATATTCCAAAACAGTTCTTTGAGCTTTATTTCATGAAAATGGATACAATTTGCCCCGTCTTCCAGGTAACAGACCAAAAGTTCAAGAAATTTAGATAAACGATCTCTTATTTCGAGAGGTTCCATGCGATATTCGATGATATCCTTGAAATGATATAGTTCCGAAAAAGAAGCTTTTTGGCAAGACCAAATCCCTCCCTCGAACATGGCAGTTATTACTTCGCATTTTTCCAACGCGCACATGCTGAACAGGCTGTCACGGCAAAGAAATTCCATCTTGCCCTCTGATATTGTAAGCTGAAAACCGTTACAGGAAAGCTGGAGATTTCCTTTCAAAACAAACAGAATGCAGTCCTTTATCAGTTGTTCTTCATGATTCAGTCCCTTATCGAATTTATAGTGCCGGAATCCTTCCTGCATACATTTCGAATAATGATAGCATGACGTATGTTCGCTTAAATAAAATAGTTCCATTGTTTCTGTTTTTGTTGCTGATTGCTTTTACTGATTGAGTTAGTACGCCGGACAAAAATCTTGGCACTTCTTCCGGGGGACATGGCTGTTCTCGACGTAGACACCACTGATACCCCTAATGGGTATCGGTAACCTTGGTAATAAACTGGCCTTTGAATTTTTTGTTGTCCGGCATAGCTAATGAACCAGCCCTATCCGCTTTTCTTACAGTGTTATAACTAATAATAGCTTCCTCATTGAGAATTTCGGTATCCTCCTTCAAAACGGTGTTTAATACTCCTCCTGTCCAAGAAATCTCTTGGATTTGGTAACCGACATAAGAAACAACGATGATATTGCTTTTTTTTACGTTCTTCAAGGAAAAATAACCCTCGAACCCCATGATACTGCCATTCATTGTTTTTTTTGACAAGCACGGAGGTGCCGATAATACTTTCACTATTGGTATCTTTGACAGCTCCTTGACAAATATCACTTATAAATCCGGTTAGGAACAAAACAGGACTCCATAAGGCTAATTTACTTTTTATATTTATATACATAGAATAATTATAAAATTACTAATCTCTAAATTCAATCTATAAGCTTTACCAACAAAGAATATGAGACTCTCCAAAGGCAAACACATTATATAATAAACAGGAATATATTTATTGATATATGATACACAGTATGTTATCTGTTTTACAAAGAAAGAACATGCGGAAAGATAATCCGTTATCATTTTGGTTCTATGTTTTATCAATATAGTTTGGTGTTTGAATTATGTAACATATTATGCTTGATAAATATGATTGATTCCTCCATTGGAAGGTGAAAGATTTGTATAGTATAATGAGATGATTCAGAAAGATTTCTATGTTCCATGTAATTGATCAACGTATACTATAGAAAACGGGAAAGCCAAGCATTACAAAAAGACCTATCCCATTTATGAAGAATCCGATGAATTTGCCTTCAAATATGGGGGAGATTATTTAAGTTAAATAAAAGGTATTATTGAAAGTGAATATCCGACACGGAAAATTTTATTTACGTTGGAGGCAAATTGACTCAATATAAATGGATAGATGAGGAATTTGATAATGTATATGCGTTGCTTGATTTTACATATGATCAACAACTTAACAATTTGAATTTAAACTTGTTTGGAATAATTCTTGCGGATTACTTTGAAAATATTGAAGACCTTTTCCTTTATGATATTACCGGAAAACGTTCTGTTTATCTGCCAGAGAAAGTAAAAGTAAGTGGGATAGATGATGAAGATGGGGAAAAATATGAATATGAAATTTTCTATGAAAATTGATTCTTGACCAAACAACCCTCCGGAAACTGATCATCTGTCTTTATTGTGTGTATAAGCGGCTGGTTAGAGCACATGAAGTGCCCCTAAAAGTTAGACAAAAAACTTTTAAGGGGCAGGGACTGTTCCTTTTTACTTTTTCATTCGGAAAAGTTTTTCAAATCGTTTTATCTTTTCTTCATCCTTGCGGTGGCAGATCATCAGGTAGTGATCTTTTTCAGCAATAATAAGGTCATCCACCCCTTGTATGATTACATTTTTCCGGGGAGGGACATTGACAATACAATTGTGTGTGTCATTTAGGATCACTTTCTCAGAATTCGATACATTGTTGTAGTCATCTTTTTTACAGAGTGCATGAAATGCGTGCCAGGTACCTACGTCTGACCAACCAAAATTTCCTTTTAAAACATAAACATGCTGGGATTTTTCCATAATACCCACATCAATAGAAATGTTATGGCATTGGCCATATACGCTTTTTATAAAGGTAGGTTCTGCGGGCGTATTTAATTTACAGTCTGTATTGAATAGAGCGTGCAAGTCAAACATGTGAGTTTTGAACTCACGGATGATATCCCGGACACTCCAGATGAAAATCCCGGCATTCCATAAAAACTCGTCTGAGTCATAAAACATCTTGGCTAATTCTGCATTCGGTTTTTCGGTAAAAGTCTTTACTTCGGAAATTTTTCCCGAGGAATTTTTGGATTTGACTTGAATATAGCCGTATTCGGTTTCGATACGGCTCGGAGTTATCCCCACTGTCAGTAAACCGCCTTGTTTTTCTACGAATTCCATTCCGTCTTTCAAATCCTGAAGGTAGGCCAGATCGTTCGTGATAAAGTGATCCGAGGGAATCGTTACCATGTAGGCTTCCGGATTTATAATATGAATCTTGTAGGCTGCATAAGCAATACATGTGGCTGTATTCCGGACATAAGGTTCTTTCAGAATATTCTCGTTGGGAATTTCAGGGATTTGCTTTCTGGTGATTTCTTCGTATTCTTCACCTGTGACAATAAAAATTCGGTGATTGGGGAAAATTTGTGCGATTCGCTCATAGGTTTGACGAATAAAGCTTTTGCCTGTATGCAGGATATCAGAAAATTGTTTCGGACAATGCTGGTTACTTACTGGCCAGAAACGATTTCCAATACCACCAGCCATGATAACACAGTATGAATTTGGATTCATGCGTATGGTTTTATTTAAGTTTAATTCTTTATTATCTTGCGTTCAAAAGTTATACCAAATATAGCACTTTTTTGTTTGAATCCTGAAATTTCTTATATGAAAACGGTGTTGCCTCTTTTTTACAGTTGTGTATGTCGTAATTCCATGAATAATTTATATTTTTACCTTAAATTTCCGCTCTATATCATTTGCTGGGAATTTTTAATTTACAGAAATATGAAGTTTTTATACCGACTGGGACAATATATTATTTTTATTCGAAAAGCTTTTTCACGACCGGAAAAAAGAAAGGTGTACCTAAAGGAATTGGTGCAGGAATTTGAAAAATTGGGTTTGAATTCTATTGTTCTGGTGGTCATTATATCTTTTTTTATTGGTGCAGTTTTGACTTTGCAGACTGCTTATAATATGCAAAGTCCTTTGTTGCCCCGCTATTTGATAGGTTATCTTACCCGGGAAACCATGTTACTGGAATTTTCTTCTACCATCGTGAGTTTGATTTTGGCTGGTAAGATAGGGAGTAATATTGCTTCGGAAATAGGTAGTATGCGGATTACTGAGCAGATAGAGGCTTTGGAAACCATGGGAATAAATTCGATTTCTTATCTGGTGGGACCTAAAATATTGGCTTCTTTTGTGATCAACCCGATCCTTTATATTTTTAGCGTGTTCATCGGTATTTTAGGGGGAATCATTTCCGGTTTGGTTAGTGGAGTAGTAAATTTTGAAGACTTTGTTTACGGATTACACTTTTCTTTTAATCCTTATTATGTGACTTATTCTATTGTGAAAACTTTGTTTTTTGCTTTTATCTTCACTTCTATACCTGCATTCTATGGTTATTATGTGCAGGGAGGGGCACGTGAGGTTGGAAAGGCTGGTACCAAGGCGGTTGTTGATAGTAGTATTGCTATCTTGACAGCAAATCTTATATTAACCCAAATTATGTTGTAATGATAAGGACCGAAGGTTTGTATAAGTCTTTTGATAATAAAGTTGTGTTATCTGATATCAATGTTACTTTTGAGGCAGGTAAAGTGAACTTGATCATAGGTAAGAGTGGATCCGGTAAAACGGTTTTACTGAAGTCATTAATTGGTTTGCATACGATCGACCGGGGGCATATCTATTATGGTGATCGGGATTTAACTAAAATGAATTCCAGGCAGATGAAAAAATTGAGGGAAGAAATCGGAGTCGTTTTTCAGGGAGGTGCTCTTTTTGATTCGCAGACTGTATTGGAAAATGTGATGTTTCCTTTGAATTTGTTCTCGGATTTATCCGAGAATGATAAACGGGAACGGGCACTTTTCTGCTTGCAGCGGGTAGATTTGAAAGATGCCGAAAACTTGTATCCTTCAGAAATTAGTGGGGGAATGAAAAAGAGAGTGGCTATTGCCCGGGCAATAGTACTGGAACCTAAATTTTTGTTTTGTGATGAACCTAATTCCGGTTTGGATCCCTTGACTTCTATTGTAATCGATAATTTGATCAGTGAAATTACTCACGAATATAATATGACTACCGTTGTGAATACACATGATATGAATTCTGTATTTGAAATTGGTGAAAAAATAGTGTTTATTCATGAGGGAAGAAAAGAGTGGGAAGGAAGTAAGGAAATCATTGCCCATACGGATAATCGTTTTCTGAACGATTTTATTTTTTCTTCAGAACTTTATAAGAAAATAAGAAGTAAGTTATGATAAGAAAATTAGTGATCTGTACGTTTTTAGGATTTTCATTATTAGGATTAAGTAGTTGTCATAATGAGAAAGTTCCTTTAGATAAAGAACAATTTACAGCTTTGTTGATTGATATGCACCGGGTAGATGGAACTCTAGCTGTGAACAGGAATAAGAGGGGAGGAGATGAGTTGAAAAATTATGCTTACTACAACGATTTATTTCAGAAATATGGCATTACAAAGGCAGATTTTGATACTTGTATGTATTATTATTCCGCACAGACGGTCTTGTTTGCAAAAATGTATGATGTTGTAATAGATAGTCTAAACAAGCAATTGACCCAGGTAGATAAAGTGTTGCATGAACTGAAAGCAAATGACTCGGTGAATTATTTTCCTGTGCTGGACACGATTCCTTTGGATAGTATTTATACTGTAATGGTAGATAGTATTGTTCCGGGACTTTATAAGTTCAGTACTTCGATACGGTTTGATTCTGTCAGTCCTGAAAAACAGAGGCGGTTGGCTGCATTTTTTATTTCTGCGGATAATAAAGATACGCTAAGGGTGCAAAATATTACGGTAAGTCTGGATACTGTAAAGAAGAATTATAGTTGGAGTCAGTATGCCGATTCAGTTTATACCCGTTTAGAGATTCGGTTTATGGAGTTGATTCCACCGAAGAAACCGGCTAAAATTTATAAAAAGGGCAAATGGGTGGAACCGGAAAAAGAAAAAGTGGTGGATTTGAAAGCTTTTAAGGGTAAATCCTGGGATAACCGCTTGTTCCGGCCTTATATTTCGCGTGAAACTGAACAGCGTTTGAAACAAAGTATACGTCGTAAATAAATCTGATAAGTGTGAGAAGCCGTAAGATTGCTGCCAATTATATATTTTTACCTGGTTTTCCTTTGGTAAAAAATGGTTATGTGGAAATTCCGGATA
>URJC01000158.1 GCA_900548135.1 uncultured Odoribacter sp.
GAAATCCGCCGGCAGAAGGTGAATATAAATACGGCCTTTACTGTAACCGGGAAACGTTTACAAATGGGGCAGCTGATTTTAGATATGCCCGGGCATTTTAAAATTACGGGTAGCGGTAGTCTTTCTTCCTGGCAGGATATGAAACGTATGAAAGGAACTTTCATTTTAAGGGGAGAACTGCCGGATGTGACATTTGCCCAGTCTTTTCTGGGGAAACAGGGAGTACACATCCCCCGTCATATAGATCTGCTAACCCGTTTAAAAGCCGACCGGGGGAGTTGGGATGCCTTTATGCGGATGTGCTGTGGACAGGGATGTTTGACGTTGGATGGCGTTTATAAGATTCCTTTGCAGGATTATGATGCAGCATTAAGTTTGAATAATTTTCCTTTGGATCAGTTTTTACCAGCTGATTCGTTGGGGAAGGTTACGGCTTCAGTCCGTTTGTCCGGACAGGATTTTTCATGGCAGAAAGCTCGTGCAGAGGTGAATGCACATATCCGGGAATGCTGGTATAGGGGCCATGAATACCGTGATGTTGTGTTGGAAGCTGCCTTGGATAAAACGCGTTTAAAGGGCAGTTTGACCAGTAAGGATCCGGATGCTTTGCTGGATTTGATTTTCCGGGCAGATTCAGTAGGACATGAGTATGTGGCCGATCTGAGTGGCCGGATTGGAGAAATTGATGTGCAGGCTTTACATTTTGCGCCGGAACCTTTTACGTTTCGTTCAGATGTTGATATACATGTAACGATGGGAGCCCGGGAAACTTATTCTTTACAGCTAAAACTGGATAGCCTGCAAATTTCCGATGCCTATAGAAAATACTTATTGGGAAATCTGGGGGCAGAAATGGA
Source organism: uncultured Odoribacter sp. (assembly GCA_900548135.1). Lineage (GTDB taxonomy): Bacteria > Bacteroidota > Bacteroidia > Bacteroidales > Marinifilaceae > Odoribacter. The sequence continues at coordinate 858 of URJC01000158.1, forward strand.
AAGTGATTGGGAGAAAACCACTTTCGGAATGCAATCAGGGGATTTGACAGCAGAGTTTAAGACAGATACTTCATTATTGGGATTTGTAAGCAATATCGGTAAGGTAACTGCTGTCATTCAGGAGCAGATAGAAGCCCGGGATGTGAATATGGAACTTGTGAGGGAGGATCTTCCTCCTTTTAGTTTACACCTGAGGAGTGCCCAGAATAACGCTGTGACCCGTTTTCTGAAGTCCCGTGATATGGGTTTCAGAAATATGGCTGTTGATATCGTGTCGCGGAAACGCAGCGGGTTGCGTGTCGGAGTGATTGCCAATGCTCCTTATTTTGGAACTGTCCGTTTGGACTCTGTGCAACTGGGAGCCTGGCAAACGGGTAAAAGCCTGATGTATTCCTTGTCGGCAGGTAGTTCTTCAGAAGCCTGGAAAGGATTGTTCAATATAAACCTGACCGGACGAATGCAGGGAGACCGTTTCCGGATAGAGTTGAAGCAAAAAGATGCTCAGGGAAAGCTTGGCTTTGACCTCGGTATCAATACAACGCTTGGGGACTCGGCTATCCTGGTGAGCCTGTTCCCGATGAATCCGATCCTGGGATATAGCAGGTGGATTGTGAACGCTGATAATCAGATTCGCATTGCATCGGGAGGGAAAATTAAAGCTAATCTGAGGATGGCCTATTTAAATAAATTGGTGAGCATTCAATCCTTGCCGGATGAGGGGGACCGGCATGATCGTTTGCAAATTGAGATTGCAGGGGTAGATTTGAATTCTTTATCGGAGGTGGTTCCGTTTATGCCTCAGCTGGCCGGAAAGTTGAATACGGATTTGTCGTTGTATTCCCGTCAGCATGAGATGGGGGTAGACGGTAGTATACAGGTGGTTGATCTGGATTATCAGCAACAGCATATTGGAACGTTGGATCTGGATTTAAAATATGTTGCAGGAAACCGGTTTACGGATCATGCAATCCGTTTTGAACTGAAAATTGATAGTATTCAGCGGGCGATAGCCGAAGGATCGTTTTCAACTGCTGATGAAAACCGGGAAATCAGGATAGATATGGATATTCCATCCTTACCCTTATATGTTGTGAATGCTTTTGTGCCGGCTGATTTGATTAAATTAGGCGGAGAGCTGACAGGCGATGTGCGATTCAGAGGAACCATAGATACTCCTGAGTTGAACGGTGGGTTGGCTTTTCGGGATGGGAGGGCGGATGTCGTGATGTTGGGGACAACTTTCCGTTTGGATACCAATAGGATAACTGTTCAGGATGGGCGCATCCTGTTCCGGAAATACCGTTTTATTGCACCCAATAACAGCAATATGATCCTGGATGGGGATGTGACTTTAACCCCTTTCGACCGGATGGGAATGAATCTGGCTGTGGATGCGAACAATTTCGAGTTGGTGAATGTCAGGAAAAATGAGACTTCCCTGATTTATGGTAAGGCGTATGCAGATATTCATTCCCGGTTGTCTGGTGCATTTTCCAACTTGAGTGTAACCGGAAACATAAATTTGTTGAACCGGACTGCCATTACTTATACTTTGCGGAGTTCCGATCCGGCAATGGTAGATAAAAGTGCCGATCTGGTCCGTTTTGTTTCTTTTAGAGATACGACACTCAATGATCCTGATGAACTTACCAACCGGGTAAATACCAGTAGTTTTGCTTTGCGGATGCTTTTGGAGATCGGAGATCAGGTCAGGTTGGGGGTGGATTTATCAGAGGATGGTAGCAACCATGTGAGTATACAGGGAGGAGGTAACCTGGTGTTAGCAATGAATCCCGAGGGTGGCATGACGCTTTCGGGGAAATATATCCTGACTGGCGGAACGGTTGAATATAACGTACCCATAGTGGGTAAGAAAGAGTTTAGCATTCAAAGTGGGAGTTTTGTGGAGTGGACGGGTAATGTGATGAACCCATTGCTGAATATTTCTGCATCTGCCCAGGTAAAAGCCAATGTAGAAGATGGAGATCAGGCCAGACAGGTGGTATTTGAAGCGATTATCCGCATACAGAATACCTTAAACCGTCCTGATATTACTTTTGATTTATCAGCTCCTAATGATATGGTGATTCAAAATCAATTGATGACTTTTTCACCGGAAGAACGGACCCGGCAGGCATTGAACTTGTTGATATATAATACTTATACTGCACCGGGGGCTGCAAAGTCTGGCAGTAATGGGAATATGGCCAATAATGCGATTTATAGCTTTGTAGAAAATGAATTGAATAAATATACCCGGAAAGCCGGATTAACAGTGGGGTTTGATTCGCATAATACTGATGAGAATACAACCCGGACAGATGTGACTTACCAGTTTTCCCGCCAATTGTTTAATGATAGGGTGAGGGTTAAAATCGGAGGACGGATTTCTACGGATAGCAATGAAGGACAGGGAAGTACTTTACAGGATAACCTGGTGGATGACATTTCAATCGAATATGTCCTGACCAGGAAGAGGAATTTGTATGTAAAAGTATTCCGCCATTCTAACTATGAAAGTGTGTTGGATGGAGAGGTTACCCAGACGGGGGTCGGTATTGTCTGGCGGAAAAATTTCAGGAAATTCAAAGACCTGTTTAAAAATAACAAGCGCTTGCTAAGGGAAAAACAAGAAAGGACTAAAAATGAGAATAACTAAGTTGCACGATAATCCATGGAAGAATGCCGGGAATCTTTTAGGAAATTTCCGGAGATTGTTTGCCCCTTTGGGTCTTATTCTTCTGTTTTTTTTCCTTTTGGTGTCTTGTTCTACTACCAAAAAGCTGAAAGAAGGAGAGGTACTTTATGTGGGTGTGAAAAAAATGAAAATTGAGGTTCCGGCAAAAGTTAAACTGAATGGTACACAAAAATCTGCTGTCTCGGCTCCGTTATCCGTGAAGCCGAATAATCCCCTGTATGCTCCCTATGTCCGTTCACCTTTTCCTATTGGGCTATGGGTATATAACTGGGATATAAAGAAAGAAAAAGGATTTAAATGGTGGTTGTATCGCAAATTAGCCAAGAAACCGGTGCTTATTTCTGATGTTCAGCCGGAACTGAGATTAAAAATGGTAGAGAACAATATGAAGGATTTTGGTTTTTATGGGATAACAAGCCATTATGAGATTCTTCCCAAGAAGCATAATCCGAAGAAGGCACGGGTTAGTTATCGGGTGGATTTACCAGTACCTTTTCGCTATGGGAATATCCGTTTGTGGGGGTGGAAGCCGGAGATGGACAGCATCGTACGGGCTTCCATGAGATTTTCGGAACTGAAAACGGGAGACCAGTATGACGTGAATATCCTGAATGAAGAACGGCAGCGGATTTCCGATCGGCTGAGAAACCGGGGGTACTATTTTTTTCAACCGGATTACATCGAATATCTTGTGGATACAACTGCAGGACATAAGGTGGCTGATGTACGTATCGGTTTAAAGCAGGGCGTTCCTGCCAATGCTTTGGAGGTGTATAAAATCAGGAATGTAGATGTGGTATTAACTGGAAATGAAGGAACCGGGGGACGGGATTCTATTTTTGTGGATAGTGTGAAGATTCTCTATGAGCCGCCTGTTACGTTGAAGCCCAATGTGCTGATCCGGGCTGTGAAAGTGAGGCCCGGACAAGTCTATACAGCCACCCGTCAAAGCCGGACGCAGGCTAATTTTGTCCAATTGGGGGTGTTTAAATTTGCCAATATGAATATTACTGCTCCGGATACTACCGGAAAGAAGGTATTGGATATGCAGATTAGCGGAGATTTTGCTTTACCTATAGAGACTGAAGTGGAAGTGGATGTTTCTTCAAAATCAAATAATTTGTTGGGACCTGGATTAACTCTTGGGATAACCAACCGGAACATGTTTAAACGGGCGGAGACTTTTTCAGTTCGTTTGACCGGATCTTATGAATGGCAGATCGGAGGGAACAAGGAGGCTACAGGCAATTCCGGATTGATAAATTCTTATGAATTGGGGTTGAGTTTTAATTTGTCTGTGCCCCGCCTGTTGGTACCTCAATTTATGAAAACGAAACGCGACCGAAGGGAACAGACCCATTTCCAGATAGGCTCTGATCTGTTGAACCGTCATAATTATTTCAGGATGATTTCCTTTTGGGGAAGTGCAACCTATGATTTTAATTCTTCTTTCCGGAATTATCATTCGATAGTCCCTTTTAAATTGAACTATACTTATTTGTTACAGACGTCCCATGCTTTTGACTCTGTGACGATGCGGAATCCTGCTGTAGCTCAAAGTTTCCGGAACCAGTTTATCCCTTCTATGTCCTATACCTATACTTATGACAGGGCTGCTACTTATCGGAACCCAAACCGCTTATTCTGGCAAACCTCCGTCACACAGGCCGGAAATATCATTGCCGGAATTCAGTATTTGGCGGGGAATCATAAGGGGGAAGGTAAGCAGATTCTGAATAACCGGTATTCACAGTTTTTGAAGCTGACTTCTGAATTGATCGGTTATAAGACGGTAGATACTAAAAATCAATTAGCTGTGCGGGTGATGGGAGGTATAGGATACGCTTATGGTAATTCGAGAGTCATGCCTTATAGTGAACAGTTTTATATTGGTGGATCAAATAGTATCCGCGCTTTTCATATCCGTTCCATCGGACCCGGAAGCTATCATCCTGTAGAAACAAAATATTCGTACCTGGACCAGACAGGAGACATTAAGCTGGAAGGAAATGTAGAATATCGTTTTGAAATCTATGAACGTTTTAAAGGGGCCTTGTTTATGGATGCCGGAAATATCTGGTTGTTGAAAAAGGATGCTCAGCGTCCCGGGGGAGAGTTCCGGCTTAAAGGTTTGCCCAAACAGATTGCTTTGGGTACTGGTTTGGGTTTGCGTTATGATTTCTCTTATATCGTTATTCGGGCTGATCTGGGTATACCTTTACATGCTCCTTATTATACGGGCCGGTCGCAATATTATAATATCACGGGTAGCTTTTGGAAAAGCCTGGTACTAAATCTGGCCATTGGATATCCTTTCTGACGTTTTTCTGGTCATGAGGCGGACGGAGATGGGGAATATTATTATGAGACTAAAGCAGGTTTTGAAGTGAAATAATATATAAAAATAGAACAACCTGTAAATCATTGTTTTACAGGTTGTTTTTTATGCGGAAAGACGGGGATTCGAACCCCGGAAACCCTTTTGGGGTTTAC
>URJC01000159.1 GCA_900548135.1 uncultured Odoribacter sp.
CCATCTGTCTTTTTGTAAGAGAAACATATATCTGCAGTCAGATTATGGCAAGGTTGTATAGAAACAGCCGCCCCACGTAAATAATTATTCTCATCCGTTGAGGTATAGGCTGTAAAACCTTTACCTGCTTTTTCATTTCCTACTGCAACAGCTGATTTTCCGGCAGTAAATCCTCCCCATCCTACCAATCCTTGTCCCCATTGTATCCGATAATCCCCTAATATGATTTGGCGGAAAAAGTGGGCTGAGTTGACTTTTAGATGTGCCGACAGAAAGTCAAAACCAGTATTTTGATACCTGGTAAAATATCCCTCACCTGCATCATTTTCCAGGGTAAAACCAAGTTGTAAATGATCACCCAAAGTAAATTTATATTTCATCCAGATACCCACAGGGGGGCCATAAAACCGATTGTCCGCTTTTCGTTCATACTCTTTTTTCTTCTCGAAAGCATCCGGAGAGTACATTTTATATCCTTCCTGTTCTGGCAGACTCACCCGTGTCCGTGCCAACAGCTCATGTTTTACCCGCTTTTTCACAGCCGTAATCCATTCCTGATGAGTGCCCGAACCAATCGTGATAAAAGGACGAATATTTTCTAAGTCTTTCCGGCCTATTCCGGGAACCCACAACAGTTCCCCCAAATGCAAAAAATGTCCATATTTTTTCCGAAAAGCCAGAATCTGATCAATTTGACTGTCGGATAATAAAAATAACAACTTCAGGGAATCGAAACTAGCAGTATTGACATTAAGAGGAGCTACAGCCAAACGTAAAAGGGTTTGCACCATATCCTCATAGCCCTCCTCTGTATTCTCAATATTATTACTTTCCAACAAACGTTCAATATCCGGAAGATCCTGAGCTGCGGTACTTACCCCTACTGTCACTGTCAGCAAGAGAAAATAATATTTGTAACATTTCATGACTAATCGTCGGTTATGTGCTCCTGACAGGCCGGATTCCGCAACAATCAGAAAACAACAAACAACATCTCAGATTTACATCTGTCCATCCTGTTACATTTCAACATATACTACAAAAAACAACAACATTCACTTACTCAAATATAAAAAAATATTTTGCAAATCCAAAATATTTTTAAAAAGAAATCCTTTTCTGCCGGATCCACTATATGTAAACCTGACAAAAAAGGATCATTTATACCAGAAAAACTCCTTTAATTCGTCTTAAACTCGTACTTTACCTCAGCCAGCTCTTTATTGGCATCTATGATTTTCTTTTTCAAAGATTCTTTAAATTCCACCATTTTAGTCTTCAATGCCTGATCCCCGGCAGCTAATATTTGTACAGCCAGAATTCCAGCATTCATGGCCCCGTTAATAGCAACAGTAGCAACCGGAATTCCCGGAGGCATTTGAGTAATAGCCAATAATGCATCCATTCCATTCAAGGAAGCATTGATTGGCACACCGATAACAGGTACAGGAGTCATGGCAGCAATTACACCCGGCAAATGAGCTGCCATACCAGCCCCGGCAATGATCACTTCAATTCCCCGGCCAGCCGCGTTTTTTGCAAACTCCTCAACTTCTGCAGGAGTACGATGGGCAGACAGTGCATTCATTTCAAAAGGAATACCCATATCATTCAGTACTTTAGCAGCTTTCTCCATAATAGAAAGATCGGAAGTACTTCCCATGATAATACTTACTCTAGGATTCATAGTTTATTCATTTTAATAATCTGATATTCGAAATCATATAGTTTGCAAAAGTAAATATAATCCCGTTTTACACACTATATGTGCCCTAAAAATATTATTTTTGTCCTTACAAAATTTTATAAGCACGGCCAATACTAACATGAAAAATATCATCTTACACGACAAAGAATTCCGTCCTCTCATTAGCTCATCCACCATTGATCAGGTTATCACCAAGATGGCGATTCAAATGAACAAAGATCTGGCCCATGACAAACCTTTATTTTTGAGTATTCTGAATGGTTCATTCATGTTCACTTCCGATCTGATCAAGCAAATTACCATACCGGGGACCCAGATTAGTTTCGTTAAGATGGCTTCTTACTCTGGAATCTGTTCATCGGGAGATATTAAAGAATTGATTGGACTAAAAGAAGAGATTACAGGCCGGACGGTTGTTATCCTGGAAGATATTATTGACACGGGCAAATCAATGGCTCATTTACTGAAGTATTTACAGACCAGAAATCCCCAAAAAATAATTATAGCCACTTTATTTTACAAACCTAAAGCAACCGTTTGTGAAATACCCCTTACTTATAAAGGCATTGAATTAGAAAATGATTTTGTGGTAGGCAGAGGGCTGGATTATGACGGGCTGGGAAGGAATTACCCGGATCTTTACATTTTAAATGACTAATTTAGTTTTTAATTTTTAGTTTTATATACTTATGGCTTCTACGAATTTTGTTGATTATGTAAAAACCTTCTGCCGAAGTGGTGCCGGAGGCAGAGGTTCTGCTCACTTACACCGGGATAAACGGACAATAAAAGGTGGTCCGGACGGTGGAGACGGAGGACGTGGCGGACATGTTATCATCCGTGGAAACCGAAACTATTGGACCTTAATCCATTTAAAATATCAGCGACATGTATTTGCCGGTGACGGGGGCAATGGTAGTGAAAACCGGAGTACCGGTGCTGATGGTGAAGACGTAATTATTGAAGTTCCCCTGGGTACGGTTGCCCGGGATGCCGAAACAGGAGAAACTATATGTGAAATCACCTCCGAAGGAGAAACTCATATTCTGGTGAAAGGAGGAAGGGGAGGCTTAGGAAACTGGAATTTCAAATCGTCAACCAATCAAACCCCCCGGTATGCACAACCGGGAGAACCCCGGGTAGAACGCAGCGTAATCCTCGAATTAAAAGTATTGGCTGACATCGGACTTGTCGGTTTTCCTAATGCCGGAAAATCAACCTTACTATCAGTTGTTTCAGCTGCAAAACCTGAAATAGCCAATTATCCTTTTACAACACTGGTACCTAATCTAGGTATTGTCAATTACCGGGACGGACGTTCTTTTGTTATGGCAGATATTCCCGGTATCATCGAAGGGGCTCATCAGGGAAAAGGATTGGGTATCCGTTTCCTACGCCATATTGAACGTAATTCCGTGTTACTTTTTTTAGTACCTGCTGATAGCCCTAATATTCATGAAGAATATAATATTCTGCTGAACGAATTGAAACAATATAATCCTGAATTACTGGATAAAAAAAGAATATTAGCTATCTCTAAATGTGATTGTGCAGACAAAGAATTAATAGCAGAAATGGAACAGGATTTACCTGACATCCCCTACGTTTTTATCTCCTCTGTCGCAGGAACAGGAATAACTGAACTGAAAGACGTTCTTTGGAAAGCCCTCAACGAAAACTAAAAATAAATGCTCAAAAACCAAAAGCCAGGAAATCCGGACTTTTGGTTTTTAGCTTTTTATCTATCATTTATGTCTGCTTTTCAAAACCCGGCAAACATCTTCCAGTCCATAACCTTTAGCTATGAGCAGTACAATATAATGATACATCAGGTCAGCAGCTTCATTTAAAAACAATTCTTCATTATTATCTTTTGCCTCAATAACCAATTCCACTGTTTCCTCTCCCACTTTCTGAGCCACTTTATTAATCCCCCGGGAAATTAAGCGGGCTGTATAAGATTCTTCAGGCGAATCATTTTTTCGTTTTTGTAAAAAACGCTGTAAGAAAAACAGAAAATCATTGTCTTGATTCTCCTCTTTCCAACACGTATCTGTTCCCGTATGGCAAGTAGGTCCGGCAGGAGACACCTTAATCAAAAGTGTATCCTGGTCACAATCCACCTTAATCTCTTTCAAATACAAGAAATTTCCACTTTCCTCCCCTTTCGTCCATAATTTTTGACGGGAACGGCTATAGAAACATACTAATCTGGATGTCAATGTTTTTTCCAAAGATTCACGGTTCATATACCCCAACATCAATACGACACGTGTTTCAGCATCCTGTACAATAGCCGGGATCAACCCTTTTTCATCAAATTTCAAATTTTCCAATTCCATATTATTTTTTTAATCTATACTCCTAAAAACCTATATTCTAATCGATATTCCCCGTTTCTTTAAATATGACTTCAATGCTGCAATCTGCAATCGTCCATAATGAAATACTCCGGCAGCCAACGCAGCATCTGCTTTTCCTTCTGTAAAAGCTTCATAAAAATCTTCCCTTTTTCCCGCCCCACCGGAAGCAATTATCGGAATCCCTGCTTGTCCGCTCAATCTGGCAATAGCCGAACAAGCAAACCCCTGATTAGTTCCATCATGATCCATAGAGGTAAACAGAATTTCACCAGCCCCTCTTTCCTCCGCTTCCTTTGCCCAGGCATACAATTCTTTGCCCGTAGCAACCCGTCCTCCCTGACTATATACCTGCCAACGCTGGTCAACATAACGGGCATCTATTGCCACAACAATGCATTGTCGTCCAAAATGATAGGTCAACCGATCTATTAAGCCTGGAGTTACCAATACAGACGAATTAACAGAAATTTTATCCGCACCTCTTTTTAGTAAAGCTTCTACATCTGTTTCAGATGAAATTCCTCCTCCAACAGTAAAAGGAATATTAACAGCCCCAGCCACTTGTTCTACCCATTCCAACATAGTCTTACGCCGATCATGACTGGCAGTAATATCCAGAAATACCAACTCATCAGCTCCTTCATCAGAATAACGTCCGGACAATTCGACAATATCCCCGGCATCTTTTAAATCAGTAAAATTGACCCCTTTTACAGTACGTCCATCTTTTACATCCAGGCAAGGAATTATTCTTTTTGCCAACACAAGCTTATTATTTTATTGATTTAACCATATTACCGTTTAACAGTTTCTCCAACACGATCTTTTTTTCATAAATCGCTTTCCCAACAATCACAGACTTCACCCCAATCCGTTCTAATTTTCCAAGATCCTCATGTGAACTCACACCTCCGGAAGCAATCAGTTTTATCCCGGGATAACGTACTATCAATTCCTGATATAAGCCTAAAGCCGGGCCTTCTAACATGCCATCCCGGGTAATATCAGTACACATCAGATTGTGAATCAGCCCCTCATAATCTGCAATCAAATCAAAAATGGTTGTATCCGTGATCTTCTTCCAACCCTGAATACAAATTTTTGTATTCCACACATCCGCTCCGACTATAATTTTCTCTGTACCGTATGTCTGCAACCATTGCCTGGTCTTTTCCCTATCAGTCTGGACAATACTTCCTATACAAGCATAATCAGCACCTGCATCAAATACTTTCCGGATATCCTCCTCTCTTTTTATCCCTCCCCCGAAATCGACCGACAAAGTGGTATACCGGCAAATATCTTCCAATACTTTTATATTAACAACTCCAGCAGCTTTTGCCCCATCAAGATCCACCAAATGTAAACGCGAAACGCCAACTTCCTCAAAAGCTTTGGCCACCTCTACCGGAGACTCTGAATAAATTTTACACTGACTATAATTTCCCTGAGTTAAACGGACACACTTACCGTCTATAATATCTATTGCTGGTATAATTTTCATATTCTATTTAAATAAACTATTCATCTGACACATTTTAAATACTGCAATCAAAGAACAAAGGAATTTTTGCCTTTGAAACTTGCAATACAACCCGACACGGCAACTTGAACAGGATCACCTTCCCTACCCCAATTCCAAAAAGTTTCTCATAATCTGTTCGCCCGCTAAAGATGATTTTTCAGGATGAAACTGGCAACCATAAAAATTATCTTTCTGTATCGCCGCAGCAAACTGCCCATGGTAATCACAACCGGCCACACCATACTCGTTCACGGGAACATAATAGGAATGTACAAAATACATCCAGGGATTCCTCCCTAGCCCATGAAACAATCCGGATTTCAATTCACCTATGGTATTCCATCCCATATGGGGAATCTTAAAATTACCGGTAAACTGTTTTACATTCAATGGAAAAATACCCAATCCCGGAGTATGATCTTCTTCTGTCTCAC
>URJC01000160.1 GCA_900548135.1 uncultured Odoribacter sp.
GGAAAAACCCCAGATTGCGTTTATGGGAGCTTCCAGTATTGGCCGCGATCTGGGTCCCCGGGTATCTTCAGCTCTCCACAGCGGTTTGACGGCCGACTGTACCAGTCTGGAGATCGGAGACTACGAAGACAAAAAGAATAATAAGATTTACAATAACTTATTATATCAAATCCGTCCGGCCTTCGGAGGAAATATCGTAGCTACCATTGTGAATCCGGATTGCAGACCTCAGATGGCCACCGTTCGCGAAGGAGTGATGAAAAAAGAAATTTTCAACACGACCCATCAGGGAGAAATCAAAATAATTGATGTGAACAAATTCACTGCCCCGGAAGATTTTGTAATTCATGTGATTGAACGGCACATGGAAAAATCTAAAGTCAACCTCAAAGCAGCCCCAATCATTGTCGCCGGAGGTTATGGTGTTGGTTCAAAAGAAAATTTCCAGTTACTGCATGAATTAGCAAATGTACTGGGAGGAGAAGTCGGAGCTTCACGTGCTGCTGTAGATGCCGGTTTTTGCGAACACGAACGCCAAATCGGACAAACAGGAACCACTGTACGTCCTAAACTGTATATCGCCTGCGGTATCTCAGGACAAATCCAGCATACGGCCGGTATGGAAGAATCAGCTATGGTGATTGCTATCAACACCGACCCCCATGCACCCATCAACAAATTTGCTGATTACGTCATTACTGGTGACTTAAATGTTGTTATCCCCAAGATGATCCAGTATTACAAGAAAAACAGCAAATAAATAATTGTAAATTGTAAATTTTAGATTTTAAATCATTCTGAATTTAAAATTTACAGTCTAAAATCTAAAATTCAAATTATGGCTAATTTTTATACAGATAACGAAGATATAAAATTTCAGTTGGGACATCCCCTGATGGAAAAGATTGTTGCCCTGAAAGAGCGCAATTACACAGAAGCACAGCAATACGAAAGTGCTCCCCGTGATTTTGAAGATGCGATTGACAACTATGACAAAGTTTTGGAAATCGTAGGAGAAATCTGTGGAGATGTAGTCGCGGTCAATGCAGAGTCCGTAGACGCCGAAGGCCCTCAAGTCATTAACGGGCATGTCAAATATGCCGCTGGCACCCAGCAGAATATTGACGTCATCAACCAGGCTGGCCTGAATGGCATTTCCCTGCCCCGTAAATACAATGGCCTTAACTTCCCGATAGTCCCCTTCATCATGGCTGCAGAAATTGTTGCCCGTGCTGATGCTGGCTTGCAAAACATCTGGGGTTTGCAGGATTGTGCTGAAACAATCAATGAATTTGCTAATGAAGAACAAAAAGCAAAATATTTACCCCGGGTATGCGCAGGAGAAACCTGTGCAATGGACTTGACGGAACCGGATGCCGGTTCTGACCTACAAGCCGTACAATTGAAAGCTACTTACAACGAAGCTGACGGGAAATGGTACCTGAATGGGGTAAAACGTTTCATCACCAATGGTGACGGACACATTTCTCTGGTTTTGGCACGTTCTGAAGCAGGTACCAATGACGGACGCGGATTGTCTATGTTCATTTATGACCGCAATGATGACGCAGTAACTGTACGCCGCATTGAAAATAAACTTGGGATCAAAGGTTCTCCGACTTGCGAATTGGTATTCAAAAATGCACCGGCAGAATTAGTAGGCGAACGGAAAATGGGGTTGATTAAATATGTCATGGCCCTGATGAATGCCGCCCGTCTGGGAATCGGCGGACAATCTGTAGGTATTGCAGAAGCAGCCTACCGCGAAGGTCTGAAGTATGCTCAGGAACGGAAACAATTTGGAAAAGCAATCATTGAATTTCCGGCAATCTATGAAATGCTTTCAAATATGGAAGCTAAATTACATGGAATCCGCACAATCTTATACGAAACAGCTCGATTTGTAGACGTATATAAAACATATTACCACATCTCTCAGGAAAGAGCCCTGGACAAAGACGAACGCAGTGAGATGAAAGAATACCAGAAATTGGCAGATATCTACACTCCACTGCAAAAATTATTTGCCAGTGAATATGCCAACGAAATCACCTATGATGCCCTGCAGATCCACGGTGGTTCTGGTTTCATGAAAGATTATCCAATTCAACGGTATGTGAGGGATGCCCGTATCACCAATATTTATGAAGGTACTTCACAATTACAGGTTGTTGCTGCCATTCGCGGAGTTACCACCGGACAGTATGCCAAACACATCCGTGAAGTATACGAGCAAACTCCTATTGCACCTGAACATGAATATTTACGTGATAAATTGAAATGCATGACGGACAAACTGGAAGCAACGACAGCCAAGGTGGCTGAATCCGGTAATACAGAATACACAGATTTTCATGCCCGCCGTTTGGTGGAAATAGCCGGATATACCATTATCGGTTATCTGTTGCTTCTCGATAGCCAAAGATGTGATAAATACCTGAAATCAGCAGAGATTTTCATCAATTATGGTGAAGCTAAAGTTGCTGCACATACAGCATTTATTAACAATTTCAATCCGGAAAAACTGGGTATGTATAAAAAATAATGACGTCGGTTTTGACCGTAGTTTATAAAGAAACGTCCCTTTCCAGGGACGTTTTTTTATGTCCTTCCTACTTAAAATCGCCAGATCGTTCAAGGACGAAATCCAAATTTTTCGTTAAACTCCCGCAACCGATTCCGGTTTCTATACAAATTTATTACATTTACCAGCCATTATATAACGATCTGGTCAATTTTAAGGTGTTTTTTTTATTTAACCTCAAGAATATTAAACGCATGAATCTAATTAAAGTTCTTTTTGCGGGGATATTCCTCCTCGTCTTTTCTGATCTTAAAGCTCAGGAAAATCCGCTTTGGTTACGTTATCCCGCGATTTCTCCCGACGGAAAAACCATTGCCTTTTGTTACAACGGAGATATTTTCTTAGTAAACAGTGAAGGTGGAAAAGCTACCCAGCTCACGACTCATCCGGCTTACGATAGCCGTCCGATATGGTCTCCGGACAGTAAAACCATTGCTTTCACCTCAGCACGCGACGGAGGCCTTGACTTATACATAGTCCCGGTGAGCGGAGGTACACCGACCCGGCTGACCAATTTTTTAGGCAGTGCCATTCCTGATTGCTTCACTCCTGACGGCAAGCATATCCTTTACCGCTGTTCTATTATGCCCGACCAACAATACGGACAATTCCCTTCCGGGGCACAAATCTACTCTATTCCTGTGACAGGAGGACGTCCGGAGCAATTTCTGACTTTTGAAGCATACAATATCTCTTTCAATAAAGCTGGAAACAAAATATACTACCACGATAAAAAAGGATATGAAGATGAATGGCGGAAACACCACACTTCATCCGTATGCCGGGATATCTGGGAATATGATTTAGAAAACGGTACTTTTAATAATCTGACTAACAAACAAGTAGAAGACCGCTATCCGGTATTGTCTGTAGACGATAATACTCTTTACTTTTTAAGTGAACGTTTCGGCGATTTCAATGTTTGTCAAATGTCCGTAGACAACCCTCAAAACATAAAACAGCTCACTCATTTCAGTAAACATCCCGTTCGTTTCCTCAGCCGTTCCAAAGACGATATACTTTGTTTTTTTTACGATGGAGAAATTTATACTCTTAAACCGGGTAAACAACCTAAAAAATTATCTGTAACCATTGTAGCTGACAATCCTGTACCTGCAATCAGTAAATACAGCTGGAACAATGGTGCCAGAGAAATCGCCGTATCTCCTAACGGCAAAGAATTTGCCGTAGTAGTCCGTGGGGACATATTCGTTGCCAACGCCGAATTTGGTACAACCAAACGAATCACCAACACAGCTGCTCAGGAACGGAACGTAAGTTTTTCTCCTGACGGACGTTCCCTGGTATATGCTTCAGAACGTGACGGACAGTGGAACCTGTACATTTCCCGGATTAAAGATAAAGACGATCAGTCTTTTGCATATGCCCGTGAAATCGAAGAAGAACAAATCACAAAAGGAAATAATGCCTGTTTTCAACCGGCCTTCTCACCCGACGGTAAAGAAATCGCCTACCTCGAAAACCGTACCGAGATTAAGATCATGAACCTGAAAAATAAAAAATCCAGGACTGTTTTACCGGCAAAATACAATTATTCTTATACCGATGGTGATCAATCTTTTGAATGGTCTCCGGACGGGCGCTGGATTCTGGCAAAATTCTTTGAAGAAGGAGGCTGGCAGCATCCTGATATCGCTCTGGTAAAAGCAGACGGTAAAGGCGAAATACACAATCTCACCAATAGTGGCTATAGTGATGTTAATCCGCGGTGGATGATGGGCGGAAAAGCTATTATCTGGCAAACTGACCGTCAAGGTATGCGTAGCCACGGAAGCTGGGGTGCCCAGGGAGACATCTATGCTCTATTTCTGGATCCCGAGGCTTATGAATACTTCCGCATGAATAAAGAAGACAGAGCCCTCTATAAGGAGACTAAAGCTCTGCAAGCCAAAAAAGAAGCTGAAGAAAAAGCAGCTGCTGCAGCTAAGAAAAGTAAAAAAACAGACAATGCTGATAAACCTGAAAAAGACAAGAAAAAAGACAAAAAAGAGAAAAACACAAAAGCTGCTCCAGCAACACCAACCTCCCCACAAACACCAACAGGAGAAGACAATAAACTACCTGAACTGAAAATGGATCTGAAAAACCTGGAGGACCGGATGGTACGCATGACAATCAATTCTTCCAATTTAGGAGATGCCGTGCTGACCAACGACGGAAGCAAACTTTACTACCTGGCTGCTTTCGAAGGCGGATATGACCTTTGGGTACACGATTTCGAAAATAACAGTACCCGCATCCTTTCAAAAATGGGACGCGGCGGTTCATTGGAATTGTCAAAAGACGGGAAAAACTTATATTTACTCTCAGGAGGCCAAATTTACAACATTAACCAAGGCAATGGACAGCTAAAACAAATGGGCTATAAAGCCGATTTCGAACTCAAACGTCCGGAAGAACGTGAAAGTCTGTTCAATCACGTCTGGCAGCAAGTTAATGATAAATTCTATGATAAGGATTTTAAAGGAGTAGACTGGCCCTTTTACAAAAAAGCTTATGAAAAATTCCTGCCCTACGTAAACAATGAATATGACTTTGCTGACGTTTTAGGTGAAATGCTGGGTGAATTAAACGCTTCCCACACAGGGGCCAGGTATGGTGGCAATTTCAGCCGTGCAGCAACGGCAACCCTAGGCGTATTTTACGACGAAACCTACCAGGGAGACGGATTGAAAATCAGCGAAATTCTGGAACGGGGCCCATTGGATAATTCAGGAACCAAAATACAAGCCGGCATGATTATCCGTAAGATAGATAACGCCCCAATCCGCAAGGGAGAAGACTATTATCCTTTGTTGGAAGGGAAATCCGGAAAACGCACTCTGCTCACGATTTACGATCCCAAAACCAAAAAAGAATGGGAAGAATATGTAAAACCGACAAGCTATCAAAATCAAAACAACCTGCTTTATCAGCGTTGGATTAAACAACGTCAGCAAATGGTAGACAGCCTTTCAAAAGGCCAGATTGGTTATGTACATATTGCTTCAATGAACAGTAATAGTTTCCGGAAAGCCTATTCCGAGATTTTAGGACGTTACCGTAACCGCAAAGCGATCATCATTGATACCCGCTATAACGGAGGCGGATGGCTGCACGAAGACCTGATCCACTTGCTCAGCGGAAAACAATTTGCAACTTTCGTTCCCCGCGGACAATTTATCGGCATCGATCCGTTTGCCCAATGGACCAAACCGTCGGCAGTATTGATCAGTGAAAGCAATTACAGTAATGCACATGGATTTCCCTGGGCTTATAAAGAACTGGGCTTAGGAAAACTGATCGGCATGCCTGTTCCCGGTACTATGACTGCCGTATGGTGGGAAAACCTGATCAATGGCATTACTTTCGGCATTCCTCAGGTGGGCATGAAAGACAATCAGGGACGTATTCTTGAAAATATG
>URJC01000161.1 GCA_900548135.1 uncultured Odoribacter sp.
ATATAGCGGTCCTTAAAATTATAATGAGCACTAAACACAGCCCCGAACGTACGATTTTGGGTTGATTCATTGTTCAGGTTCCGGATTTTCGCCTCAGACGAAGGGTCACTTCCATTAATAGAACCAACCCCGCTCACAGAACTGTAATACTTGGATGCCGAATAATCATTTGTCTGAATCATAGCGGTCAAGATCATCTGGTGAACTTCCGCAAAATATTTCGTGTAAATCAATTTATGATTCATATTGATATTCAGCGATTCAGTCATATTATCAGTTGATTTATTGAAATCAGCATGAGTGAAGGTCACACCAGTCACTGACTGAGGCAAAAACTGGACATTTTTGGAAGAGCTGATGTCAAAACCAATATCCGACTGAAACATGAGTGACGAAAGAATATTATAACGCAATCCAAAAGTCATGCGAATGTCTTTGCTTTTTGTATTATTATAGGATTCATTGACCATGGCCAATGGATTGAAACGCTTGTTAGACCCCCAATCCCCCTGGAAATTGCTCAGGGGTGTAAAGTACTCTGAGGTCATATTTCCGTCATTATCAATCAGGAACGGACTCATGTTCGGCATCCGGATACGGGCCTCTGCACGCGCCTGATTGACTCCGGAAGAATAGTTATCGTCTTTCTTGCCCTGAGCAAAAGAAAATCCAGCAGATACCCGCAATTTAGTAGAGAAATTGTAATCGACATTCAGCCGGGTGGTAAGCCGACTAAAACCAGTACCTATGGTAGTACCTCCTTCATCCAGATAACCTACAGAAAAACGATACAAAGCCCGGTCACCGCCTCCCGACATAGAAAAGTTGGTTTCACTGGTCAAGGCTTTCTTGGTAATCAAGTCCACCCAATCGGTGTTTTGATTATATTCGTCATAATATTCCCAAGTCGGATCAAAATTGATTTCTTTGTGTTTCCGTAATTCTTCCATATACCAATCGGCATATCCATCCACAGTCATTCTGTTCCACATAGCATCCTGAACCATGGTAACATACTGCCGTCCGTCAAGCAATGATATTTGTGCCGGTTCGCGCTTATAGTCAATCTTCTGGCTAATAGAAAAACGGGTTTTCCCACGTTGTCCGCGTTTCGTCGTAATCAACAACACCCCGTTAGCTCCTTTGGATCCCCAAATGGCCGTAGCAGCAGCATCTTTCAGTACTTCAATAGATTGTATATCGCTGGGAGCAATATTAACCAGCGCACCGTAATCTTCTTCGTTGGCAGTTGCAAAATCAAAACCATCCCCGATTTCCGTATTGTACGGAATATCATCCACCACGATCAAAGGCTCTGACGACGCATTCAGCGAACTGGTTCCCCGGATACGGATAGCAGAACGGGATCCCGGATCACCCGACATAGACACGATATCCACGTTTGACATACGTCCCTGCAAAGCATCCTCAATAGAAGTCACCTGCATTTCCTTCATATCGTCCATATCAATTTTCTGGCTGGCCACTCCGGAATTTTTATCCGGAATACCCATCAATCCCCGGTCTACCCGTTCAACCGATATGACCACTTCATCCAGCGTATTCATTTCCTCTTTCAAGGTAACATTTAATACTTTCTGATTTTTATAAGGAATCGTCACAGATTGGTAACCGATAAACGAAAATACAATCGAAATATCCTTTAGGTCCGGAACAGGCAAGGTGTATTCTCCGTTTTCATCGGTTACTACTCCTGAAAGTACACGTTGATTGGCATTTGTAATATACACGGTGGCTCCGGTCAATGTTTCCTTATTGTCCCGGACAATCCCCCTCAATACGTTCTGTGCAAAGGTTGTCCACGGACATCCTACAACACTTAACAATAATAATATTCTTAACAATTTATTCATAAGGCAAATTATTTTATGCAATTGTTCACCGAACGATAGGTTTATCTAAAGTATAAATCACTCCGTCGGAAGCAAACAAAGGCAGTCCGGCAGCAGTAACAACGGCAGCAGTTCCATCTACATCAGCAACTTCCATACGCCCATCCCCCGTCTCCCGGATATACATTTGTTTATACACAGTTTCATAGGCCGTAGACAGCTCACGGTCTATTTGTAACGTCCGGAAATTTCCGTCAACTTTATAACCCGGCAATAG
The DNA here is from genome assembly GCA_900548135.1 of uncultured Odoribacter sp. GTDB lineage: Bacteria > Bacteroidota > Bacteroidia > Bacteroidales > Marinifilaceae > Odoribacter. The sequence goes on from URJC01000161.1 coordinate 2,131, forward strand.
ATAGTCTGTCAATTTATTTATACCTAAAGAAACAAAATAATAACTCAGATAATCGGCTAGTTCTTGTTTATCAGTAGGTAAGGTCAATTGTTCCATCGCATCGTTATCCAGTGCCAGTACAACAGCCTGTTCTCCCCCCAGGAAAGGCATCAGTCCGTCCTTGTCAATAACCTCAGCTTCTACAAGCTTAGCATAGAATTTGGAATAACGATCGGACATCCGCAAAGACTGTACAATGGTATTCTCTGACTTTTTCAGAATAGAATTGATCACATAAGCAGATCCGTTCTCCAGTTCTTTCCATGCTTTCAAGGGTTCAACAGCTTCAGAGCCTTCTCCCCTAACGGTTCCATCGTCAGTAATTACATAAGTAAGATTTCCTTTAGCTGACCAAATTTTCTGGCCCCGCATACCTCCAATCTTTCCCAGGACAATATGCTGCTGTGCAATCTCTATCATATCGGCATCCGATACCTTTTCCCACTTCCCCGGACTCGTTTCACATTCCAGTTTTTCATTTCCCCAAATACCATCCCCAAGATTCAAACGATAATGCATAAATGTTTCAAAAGCCTCATTTGTCGGAATAAACAGCGTATAGTCATTCTCCATATTGATCAGCTGGGTCAGTTCAGTGGCTTTATGCAGGATGTAAGCAAAAATAGAATAGTCCTCATCCTTAAATACCGGTGCAGTAACTGACCGGAACATAGCCGGAGTAACCACTTTATTGACACCATAAAAAACTCCGTTTGTACATATTTCCTTATAAGTGATGTCCTCATCTTTATCCAAATCGTATTTATCCCCATAGATCGAAGTCTCACCCTGCCGCAAATTGTCCGGGAAAACAATGCTACCTTCCTTTACATGATTCTGGGCCAAATAATAAAGCGTGAGCAAAGGCAATTGCTCATAAGAATCGTAATTTCCTTCGAAAAATTCCCGGAGATATTGCTCCATTGCCGCATTATCAGGCGCCATCAGATTGAAAGCTATCCCAGAAAGCACAGGCACTTTCCACCCCGTAGAACCTTCATCATTATAAGTCCATTCACTTGCTATTTTAGGCAGCTCTTTATGATAGAACAAAAACAAAGAATCCCCTGTAGCCGCATGTTCCTCCGAAATACTTTTGTCATATTTCACATCAGCAAAACGGTTGTATACATCACGAAAGACAGAGTAATCCTCCGCCCGGTCTTCCATCACCTGATATACCGTCCGTAAAGGCCGGATAACATCATCCAACAAGTATACATATCCATTGTCAGAAGGAATTGCATACTCTGTAATTCCGGCATTGGCAGCATAAAGTTTATCCTCTGTCCCATACCATTTACTATCAGGATAAAAATAAAGATAATCTGATTCCGGATTTTCCAGCTTACGGGTGGAAAACAAACGGGTAGAAAACACAGGCAGATATTTTTCCTTGTGATACACCCTGACTTTGCGGCCGGTCACCGGATCTGTCATTTCCGAAATTTCTTCCTTTGCAAAAGTCCGTTGTTTGTAGTTCAATCCAGCCGGCGTCTGACCAGGACCGGCATCTCCATAATGTTGAAAATCAAGCAACTGTCTATAACTAAATGAATATTCCACAATATGCATCCCAATCAACACTTTCAATTCATTCTCCGGAATATCTTGCAGGGATTTTCCATTCAGATAGTGTTTCATAGCTTCATTGTCGGGAGCAAACACCGTACATAGCCCTTTTCCCTCCAATACATCCCTGAAACCCGCCAATTCGGCACCTTGCAGGAACAACTGGTAATTTCCCCGGTCGGCCAACACTTCCCAGGCATTCCCTTTCAGGAAATCAGGCCTTTCATTATGCTTCTCTATCTCTTTCTCACAAGCTGCAAACAGCAGGAGACAAACGATAAATAGCATCATTTGAATCATTCGTTTTCTCATAATTGTTATATATTTATTAGCTGATTTTAATAAGCACGACTGATCGGAAACAGTATTAAAAATGTCTATTTTTCCACCACAATCATCTTTTTTAATATTTGTTTCTTTATTTTTCACAAACAAAGTAAAAACAAAAAAAACTCAATGCACACGATTGCAAACACCTCCGGGTACTAAATCCACGACTCGCAGATTTCAAGGAAATGGCACTTAGTCTCAAAAAACAAAATACAGTCTTATTTTCTGTTTATAAGACTATATATTAGAATATAAATCACTATAATTCAATAAAATAAAAAACAATCCCCACATCAGCACAGAATACAGATTTCTTCATTTTTGGGATGATCCAAGATGGTGTTGAGACTAAATTCTTTGAATTTTTTATCGAAAAAGATCAGAAAAAAAAAGATTACTCAAAAAACAAAAAGCTACCATACACAAAACTGTCTGTTATTTAAACAAGAATGAAGTATCAAACTGATCCGGAAATATACAAACGTACAAGGAAAAGGAATGATTAAGAATTATTTTATCCTTATTAAGGAACCCGGAAGTTCGTAATTGAGAAATTTTCGATTTGTTGAGAGAACCTAAGTTTCCATTTAGAAATACCTCTTGGATTCTCTCAACAATTTCTATGAAACTCTAATTAATAAAATCTTACGTTTTAATTTACAACTACTTTCTTCCGTTGCAGTTCTTTTGAATTTGTCCCCACCATAATCTGAAATGTTCCCGGTTCAAAAACCTTTTCCATTTTATTATTATATACCTTAAATGCTTCAGCAGGTAAAGTAAACCGTATCACTTTTTCCTCTCCCGGAGCTAATAAGACTGAACAAAAATCCCTCAATTCCTTTTCACGCGGAACAACAGTAGCAACCTCATCCCGGATATACAATTGCACCACTTCACGTCCTGCGTACTTTCCTGCATTTTTCACTTTGACAGACACCTGCAAAGGTTCACCTGCTTTTATCTCATCCTGACCGATCTGTAAATCCGAATAAATATATGACGTATAACTTAACCCAAACCCAAACGGAAATTGAGGTCCTTCCGGTATATCAGCAGGCCGGACTGTAGCAAAAGTACGCCGTTCATTATATGACAGAGGGATTTGTCCACAATGACGCGGAAAAGTCTGAGTCAGTTTCCCGGAAGGATTTTCTTTACCTGATAATAAAAGGGCTACCGCCTCTCCTCCCATCGTCCCCGGATACCAGGCTTCCAACACAGCGTCACTATTAGCCAGCACTTCATCCAACGCCAAAGGCCGTCCATTAAAGACAACAGTTACCACTTTTTTTCCCGTTTTTTTCAACGCTTTCAGCAAACAAATCTGCTCCTCCGGCAAACTGATTTTTCCGGTAGATACCCCTTCGCCTATCCATCCGGCATTTTCACCCAGGCATACGACAAAAATGTCAGTTTTCCCTCCCAGAGTAACAGCTTTGTGGATATACGACTCCGAAACCTCCCCTAAACCACATTTTAAAGTGAACAAAGGATATTCAGGCATTACTTTGGACATTCCTTCTTCTACACTAACCACCTCTTCTGCACGTCCTTTCATATACCAACTTCCGAGTAAATTCTGTTGGTCAGCGGCAAAAGGCCCTACTAAAGCAATCCGCATATCCGAATGCAACGGCAAAGTTTCATGTTCATTTTTTAACAACACCATAGTGGCAGTTGTCAAACGACAAGCCAATTCCCGGTTTCTTTCAGAAAATAAAATCTGTTGTTCCCGGATAGTATCAAAATAACGGTAAGGATCATCAAAAAGTCCCATTTCAAATTTAAGAGCCAGGGCCCTGCGTACAGCTTCATCAATAGTTTTTTCAGACACCACCTTTTCCTCCACCAATTTTTTCAAATGACGGCTGTATTGGCGTGACGACATGTCCATATCTATTCCACTGTTCATCCCACGTCCC
>URJC01000162.1 GCA_900548135.1 uncultured Odoribacter sp.
TAGACTGCTCTTTCATCAGCGAAAAGGGACGCCGCCAGAGTATGGAGTCTGGTAATCTGCCCGTACACAACGACCTCTCGTCCTACAACCGCCCCTACACTAAGTTTCAGGTGGCTGCTGATGACTATGCAGGTAGTGGACAACAAGTGGGGCGGGATTATAATTATATTCCTGCATACTATTATTGGCAAAACTGGCATCCATGGAGTTATTATCAGAATATTCAACCGTCTGGTTACCGTGTACCCAATTTGCGTGAACTGCTGATTATGGGAACCCGTTTACCTCAGACTGCATGGAAAACATATAATGGAGGGAGATTTGATGGTAATTACCATGCCTTGTACATGAGCTTTACCACTTTCAGCAGGGGGACTTATACCGCAGGAGGTGGGGATGGTTCTTTCAATGGTGAGCAAGATAAACCGAATAAGACCGGTGGTTTCCGTTTAAATATGAATGATGGTTCCATTGGAGCTACTGGATCTGATTTTTCAACAAATGGAAGTAATATTGGTTCTGACGGCGGCTATGTCCGTGGCGTGAAGGACATACAATAGCAGGAATAACCACATTTACAATAAAACAGTAGAAGAGGCTGTACCATAGCCCGGATACCGGGATTATGGTGCAGCCTCTCCCTGTTATTTCCCCCCAAATGCATGGCATTTTCAGCCGACAGCTGTCGGCAACCCGTCCCCCCGCGGAAATCCCCGTCAACTGCCATTGACGACAAATTCCCCCACGGGATTGTCGGATCAACGGCATTCAGTTGGCTCTGCGCTTATTGTTCATTCGCTTTCCGTTTCCTGCCAGCTTCCGTCAGGCAGTATTTTGTCATTTTGTAAAAATGCTATAGGTGTCTAACCTTTCGTCTAATCCAATGATTCCTTTTGGTGCTTCAAATCTCCAGCTATATCCGTATTTCTTATCGAGATAGTCGAAAATTATTTGATTTCTTTTTACTATGTGGGAATAACCTAAAATTGTTATTCGCTGTGATTTATCTTGTAGACTTTCTTTTGTGTACCACGATGCCCTAAGTCTGTATTTATCCCAAAAATTGTCTTTCAGAATATTGTCTTTTTCTTTTTTTGAAAGGATTAGGCTTAATTGTGGTGTATGAATACTAAGGTCTGGCAATATAATTTTTAGATCTGTATTGTTATTAATGAGAATTACGGTATCTACACGCTCAAGCCCAATACAGGAGAAGGTTAGATGATATTTCCCTTTTTGTAGGCTATCTATTTTGAAGTACCCCTCTGTATCTGCCAGCCAACCACATTCCGGCATTTCTTTAATTTGAATGTAAGTACCTGCGCTTAAGGGGGATTTTGTTGTTTGATCAGGAACTATATATTCTTCTACAAATGTTCTTCCCGTTATGGAAAAATAGTTGTTTTGCGCAAATATACATATAGGGAAATATATGAAACTCAATAGAATAATTATTTTCATGGATAATTCAATTATGATGTACAAATGTCAAAAGCCCCCAGCGGAAATTCCGCCGGAGACTTTCTATTATTGAATAGAAATGGCATACGAAACCACAACTGCTTTTACTCCAGCTTTTGGGTATTTAGTTTTGTAAAGTTCTGTAAGGTCTTTATAAAGATAGGCCATATTAAACGTTTGGTCGCTTCTTGATTTAACAACATAGCCCAGAAACACATCAAATGAGGGATAATTTGTTTCATTACCATATTCATCTAAAAACGTCCATTCCATGAAACCTACTATATTTCCTTTGGGCGGAAGCAGGCGGTAAGAATCCGGAAACTCTTCGGAGGTTTTATTCATGCTTTTGATAAAGGCGGGACCGAATATATTGTTGTCGTCTTTTACGGCAATCCATTTCATTAGGTTGTCACTGCCTCTGTATAACAGATAATGATAATCCAATGGTATGATCGGATTGGTTTTCAGATCTTCTTCAATCAGTGCCTTATTATCCGCTTCCACAGTATACCTGTATCCGGGTATGAACTTATCCTTGTAATACCATTCAGGAATGAAGTGTGAAGGTACACCCTCTGAATCCTTTTTATCTTTGGATATTATTTTAAGCAGCCTGTATTCCGTCCATGCAGGTTGCCCCATGCGATGATCCAGATAACTTGTTTCGCCGATTTTTATCTTATATTCATATCCTTTTTCAAACTCAAATCCATCAATGAATCCTAAATTTTCCCATTCCCGGGCATTTTCTTTCTTTACAGCATATACATCGGATAGGTAATTGAATCCTTCTGACCAGCAAATACCGGGTATCTTCTTCGGGGCAATGGTCAGAACATATTCCTTGTAGCCTGTCACTTTTCTGCCCTCTTCTTCTTCATTATCGCAGCTTGTAAAGCTGAATATACAAAGGAATAATATCAGGATTTCTAATTCTTTAGTTTTCATATTCAATAGATTTTTATTATAAATTATTTACACAGCATACTGTATGTGGCATAATTTCCCTATTTTTTCTGGGACAAATATACAAAAAGCTTCATTCACAATGGATTATGAACGATACTTTATTTTTTTCAGGTTGTGGCATATTATCTGTATCAGATATAATATTGCGATTTTGTATGCGATTATATTCTAAAAAATGTATTATTTTTACCATTTCATAAGTAAAATGGAGTATGGAAAAACGCGAAATGTATAATGCTTATGCGGACTTGGAAGGATACAATTGTTTTGGTTGTTCTCCTACAAATCCGTATGGTTTGAAATGTAGGTTTGTAGATGAAGGAGAATATATCACTTGCCATTGGCAACCTTCTGTGAATTATCAGGGATTCTTTCATGTGTTGCATGGAGGAATACAGGCAACTTTGATAGACGAAATTGCTAGTTGGGCCATTTTTTCACATGAAAAAACGGCTGGGGTGACAACAGAAATTCAGGTCAAATACCGGAAGCCTGTCCGGACAGACCAAGGGGAAATTTGGCTGAGAGCTAAGGTTACAGAGGTGAGAAAACGTTTGGTGACGGCACATGTGGAATTGTTTAATGAAAAGAATGAGCTGGCAACAGAAGCTGATGTTACCTACATGGTTTATCCGGAAGAATTTGCACGAAAGAAATTAGATTGGCCTGGAGCTGAAGCTTTTTATAAATCTTAAATTTTAATATATGAGCCGTATTGTCATTGGATGTAGGGTAAGTTGAGAGAATGGTAAGTTGGGAATTTGGATTGCAAAATAGTGAATATGAAATATAAAAATGTAGTGTGGGACTGGAATGGAACTCTGTTGGATGATGTAGAGACTGGAGTGAATACCCTGAATGACATGCTGGGAAGAAGAGGGTTGCATCAGCTTTCAGTTGAGGAATACAAAGACATGTTTGGGTTTCCTGTGATAGATTTCTATCATAAGTTGGGGTTTGATATGGAAAAAGAATCTATGCATATATTGTCTCTGGATTTTGTGGCAACTTATGATAAGTTTGCAAGTAAAATTGCTTTGAATGCAAATGTTCGTGAGGTGCTTGGAGAGCTTCAGCGGGCAGGTAAAAGTCAGTATATTCTTTCAGCACTTCGGGAAGATTTGCTGCATCAAATGCTTTATGCTTTTGGTATTGATTCCCGTTTTGATCAGGCTTGTGGCTCTGATAATATTTATGCTTTGGGTAAAATTGACCGTGGAAGAAGAATGCTGGCAGCTTATGGAATTCGGTCTGAGGAAACTGTAATGGTTGGGGATACCATTCATGATGCTGAAGTTGCTGATGCTTTGGGTTTTGATTGTATCTTGTTTGCAGGAGGCCATAACAGTGAGTGGCGTTTGCGGGAAAAAGCACCTGTTATTCACGGAATAAAAGAATTATTGGAAATATAAAAATGATCCGGAAATAGATTCCCGGATCATTCAAATTGTGATTTTAAGTATTTCTGGCTATAATTTATATTGTAATAGTTGTGCCACTAAATTGTGGTATTCTTTTTCTACTTCCAGAAAATTTTGAATACTGTCATACAGGATTGTAATTTCTACAAAATAGTCAATCATAGAAATTTGTCCTGTTTCGAGTGCTTTATTTAATAACTCTTCATTACGTTGGGTGGCCAGTGTTTTAGCATACTCTTCTTTGGTTGTTTGCAGAGACTGGATTTGCAGGTATACTTCGCGCAAAGTGGCTTTGAGAGTCTGTGTGTTATCTTCTACATTTAGGGCTGAATACTCGGCTTGTGCTTTGGCTTGTTTTACAGTGTTTTTATTTTCCCAAAGCGGAATAGACATTCCAATACGGAAACCATTCATTTTTCCTTCACTTCCACCGTTCCTGCGGTAGCCGATATCAAATTTAGGCAGAGTGAGGGCCCGGTTGACTTTAATTTCCCGTTGTGCCGATTCTGATTCTCCGATCAGACTTTTTAAGGTGGGATCGGCAGCCATATAATCTTTTTCCACTTGGTCAAAAGCAGGCAGATTGGAGACGTTGTTAAAGTCTATGGCCTGAAATTCAATGGGTAGTCCTCCATTTAACGCTTGTAATTGTTCCAGCTGGCTGCGTAAAGTGGCATCATTACGACGGCTGGCATTGAGGGCATTTAGTTTTTCCAATTGGATTTTGTTCAGTTCCAGTCGGTTTGCATCTCCGGAAGCAAAACGTTGGTTGTACAGGGTTTCCAGACGTTCTGCATTTTTTAAGCGCTTGTCTAGCAAATGTTTTTGTTTTCTTAAGAAAATAATTTCCTGGCATACTTGTTGAGCATTTAACAGAATTTGCTGGCGGAGTGCTGCATACTGATAGTCAGAAACAGTGGATTTTAGTTTGGATAGTTTATTTTTATTGAAGTAGACTGTCGGAAAGTCGAATGATTGTACAACAGCCAATTCATTGGAATTTCCTCCACTGTTTTTATCTGCCCATAACTGGTTTAATTCAACGGTAGGATTACTCAGGTAATTTCCCGTACGGGCTTCTGCTTTCTGGCTTTCGTTCAGGTGCTGGCCTGCTTGTAATGCCTTGTTATTGGTTTCAATACTTTTCAGCACATCGTCTATGCCCGATTGAGCAAAAAGCGGTGTTGTCAAGCTAAAAAGGAGTAAAGTGATATATAACTCTTTTTTCATTTTTTTCTTTTTAGTAGATAATATACAATAGGTACGATAAAACCATTCAATAGGGTTGAACTTAGTAAACCTCCTAAAATGACCTGAGCCATAGGACTTTGTATCTCATTCCCCGGTAAATCTCCACCTACGGCTAAAGGGATCAATGCTAAAGCTGACGTTAGGGCAGTCATTAAAATTGGATTCAGCCGGTCCAGGGAACCCTGGATGATACTTTCCTGTAGTCCCAAACCTTCGTCCTGTAAGTGGTTGTAGTGAGCTACTAATAAAATTCCATTCCGGGTGGCTATGCCAAACAAGGAAATGAAACCAATAATAGCCGGAATACTGATGATACCGGAAGTAAACCAGATACTAATCACTCCTCCGATGATAGCCAGAGGTAAATTCAGCATAATGATTCCGGATAAGGGAATACTTCGGAACTCATGGTACAGAATTAAGAAGATGAACAAAATGGAGATTAAGGAAGTCAGGAACAATGTCCGTGAGGCGGCTGCTTCACTTTCGAATTGTCCTCCATATTCTATATGATAACTTTCCGGTAAAATGAGCTGTTCGTCTACTGTTTTACGTATATCGTTTACGACTCCTTTCAGGTCTCTTCCGGCAACATTGGCTGAAACGACAATTTTGCGTTGTACATTTTCGCGGCTGATGGTGTTGGGACCGGATAAAGGTAAAATCTCGGCTACATACTCCAGAGGAACTTTCCGTCCATTGGCGTCTAAAGTCAATTCGCCGATAGCTTCCATCGTAGAACGGTCACTATCATTTACTTTGACAGTAAGATCGAACACTTTTCCGTTTTCATTTACCTGGGATACTACTTTCCCGGATAAGGCGACATTGATAAATTCAGAAAATGCAGGCAGGCTGATACCATATTTTGCCAACATAT
>URJC01000163.1 GCA_900548135.1 uncultured Odoribacter sp.
GGAAAGAGTGTCATCGGAGTACTGGGACATTATGGAAATTGGGAATGGATGGCTTCTTTTAGTTTGTGGATGCAGGAGGAAATTGACTTTTTTACTTTATATAAACCGTTGCATGATCCGGCTGCTGATGAGGTGATGATTAAAATTCGCTCCCGTTTTAAGGCAAAACCTGTACCAAGAAGGGATATTCTGCGGAGAATTGTTGAAAATAAACGGGCTGGCCGATTGTTCCTGGCTGGTTTTATAGGGGATCAGACTCCCAATGATGACAACCTGAATTTCTGGATGGAATTTCTGAATCAGGATACTCCTATATTGATTGGTACGGAGAAAATTGCCAGGAAATTTAATTTGCCTGTTATTTCACTTCATATGCGTAAAGTGAAGCGTGGATATTACGAGGTAGATTTTATTGATTTGTGTGCAGAGCCACAGAAGTTGGAGCCTGGTGAATTGACACGACTACATACCCGGACTTTAGAAAAATTTATCCGGGAGACCCCTGAGCTCTGGTTGTGGTCTCATAAAAGATGGAAACACAAGCATGACGGGCAGGAGCATCAGGCCCGGTTGTAAGCAGATGATAAGAAAAATAATTGGAATGTCGAGGGTTGCAGTAATTATATTAAATTGGAATGGGGAAAAATTGTTAAAGGAATTTTTGCCTTCGGTGGTACGGAATACAGATTCCCGTTTGGGGCGGGTAGTTGTGGTGGACAATGCTTCGGAAGATGCTTCTGTAGAGATCATGGAACGTGAATTTCCTCAGGTAGAGTTGATTCGTTTTGACACGAACTATGGTTTTGCCGGAGGTTATAATGAGGCTATAAAGTTGGTAAAGGAGGATATTGTGGTTTTGTTGAATAGTGATGTGGAAGTGACTGAAGGCTGGCTGGAACCGATGGTAGCTACTTTAGACCGGTTGCCCGGAATTGCGGCTGTACAACCTAAAATAAAATCATACCGGGATAAAACGTTGTTTGAATACGCCGGAGCTTGTGGGGGGTTTATTGACAGACTGGGATTTCCCTTTTGCCGGGGGCGTATATTAAATGTGCTTGAGACGGATTACGGGCAATACGATGATGAAGTTGAGGTATTCTGGTGTAGCGGGGCTGCTCTTTGTATCCGGAAAGAAGTTTATTTGGCCGTAGGAGGGTTGGATGAGCGTTTCTTTGCACATATGGAGGAGATTGATATGTGTTGGCGGATGCGGAACCTGGGATGGAAATTGATGGTGTGTCCTCAGGCTGTCGTTTATCATTTGGGAGGGGGATCTTTACCTATGAATCATCCCCGGAAGTTGTTTCTGAATTATCGGAATAATTTGCTGATGTTGTATAAAAACTTGAGTTCCGCCGAATGGAAGAAGGTCAAAGGGTTTCGCCGGTGCCTGGATTTTGCTGCTATGTTGCTTTTTCTGCTAAAGGGAGAATGGAAGAATGTGAAATCAGTGATCCGGGCTTACCGGGAGTTTTCCGGGATGAAGAAATTGTATGCTAATGCAGGAATACGGCGAAAGGACGGGTGTGTCTATCCCGGGAGTATTATCTTTGGATATTACTTTAAACATATACGTACATTTTCCCAACTTTGGAAATAAACCTTCACCGTTCAGATTTGTCTATATAACAGATTCGGTAATAATCAACAGAATGGAAGGCGTAAAGGACGAATATATCATTCATTTGTTTTATCAAGAGAGGCGGGAACAGGAGGCTTTCCGTTTGCTGATGAACAAATACAAGGAACGGCTTTATTGGCATGTCCGGAAGATTCTGATTAGCCATGAGGATACGGATGATATTTTGCAAAATGTTTTTGTGAAAATCTGGCAGGGGCTAAAAGAGTTCAGATATGAATCTAAATTATATACTTGGATGTACCGGATTGCAACCAATGAAGCTTTGAATTTTCTGAATGAGAAACGCCGGAAAGTATATGGGAATTCTGATGAAATCTCCGATTTCCTGGAAAATACCTTGGAGAGTGATCCTTATTTTTCCGGTGATGATATTCAAAAGGAATTACAGCGGGCTATACTGACATTGTCTGACAGGCAGCGGGTCATTTTTAATATGAAGTACTTCGATGATATGCCTTATGAAGAAATAGCACAGGTACTGGATGTGGCGGTGGGAACTTTAAAGGCAACCTATCACAATGCAGTAAAAAAAATTGAAGCTAGTTTGAAAATTGTTGATACTTTAAATTGATCTGTTATGGATAATTTTAATGATAAATATAAAAAGAAAAATCCTTTTACAGTGCCTGAAGGGTATTTTGAAGGATTGAATGAGCAGATTATATCACGCTTGGAAAAGCAGGAAAAGCCTCAGAATCCTGGAATAGTACAGATATTTAAACCTTACATGGGATTAGTGGCTGTTTTTGTTGTGGCTTTACTGGTTGTACAAGCTTTAATGCCCTTAGTGGTGGAAAAAGATCATAAGTTGATACCGAAAAATGCAGGTGAAGAAATGGCACAGGTAACAGACTCTTTGGAGGAGGATATTTTTGACAGTCATTTTAATCCGACAAGTGAGGAGATCATAGAATATCTGGCTTCAGAAATGGATAATTATGAACTGATGTATGCTGGCATTTATTAGGTTAAAGATTTTAAGTAGAATGATATGAAAAATATAATTGTGGTTGTGTTATTGGTTTTTATGGGAGGAGGAGCTTTTGCTCAAGGAAAGTTGACTGATGAAAAACGAAAGGAGTTTGATGCTCAGAAGGTGGCTTTCTTTACTCAGGAATTGGATTTGTCACCGATTGAAGCGGAGTCTTTCTGGCCTTTGTATAATGAAATGCAAAAGAAAAACCGGGAGATAGAAGGAAGTATGCGGCAAGAGTTCCGGAGCATGAAGGAGGCTAAAGTGGTGAAAGAGTCAGAATACAAGGCAGCTATACAGAAAATGCTTGATAGTGAATCTAAGATGCAAGCGGTGAAGAAGGATTACTACCAAAAGATGCTGCTTGTCTTGCCAGCTTCTAAAGTCTGGAAATTAGGTGATGCGGAGCGTAAATTTCATCGTCAGTTGTTTGACAAATTACGGAGGGAATCTGCTCCGAGGAAATAATGTTAAAAAAATTGCATCAAAAGTTTGCAGGTTTGAAAAAATGCTCTACTTTTGTGGTCGCAATTCAGTACTGAACATTGGAAAGATGGGTGAGTGGCTGAAACCAACAGTTTGCTAAACTGTCGTACGGGTAACTGTACCGGGGGTTCGAATCCCCCTCTTTCCGCTCGAAGGTTCGATCGTAATGCAACTATCAATTAGTCTTTGAAGGTTTTTTGCATTCTATTCTCATATTTACAAAGAGTATTTTTGCGGTTATCTGTACTTTTACTTTCTATTTTTCAGTGTGGAAAAAACGGTGTCATTTCATTATCTGTAATTCCAAAAGCGGATTTAGAGAGGAGGATGGCTTTATATGGTGTTTACTATTGTCACAATAATCCCTTGCATATCCTTCTGTACATCTCGTAAATATTAAAAATCATTGTTATTCAGAAGTTTGTATGTACATTTATGTACATGATAAAAGTTGTTTTTCTGTATAAATCCTATTTTATTTGCAACAAAAAACAAGGCATGAATGATTTTTTGTATGGACTTGGATATTTACGTATATATATTATTCATGGTTTTGTATGATGTTGAATGTAATTTTAGAACATTTTTTGGCCACTGTTCTGTAGGGGAAATCACTTGGCCGGACATTATAATCAAGTCGGTTTTCTTGGAGAACTATAGTGTCGGAAAATTAAAAGGGTCTATTGATAAAAGAGATGTGGTTAAGAACAAGTTTCGTTTCGATAATATTGGTTATATGTTTATACTCATGTGACCGCCGGGACAATAGCATGTATAGTCAGTCACTACTGATGTTGGAAGATTCTTTGGAGGCAATGCCCGAAAAGTTCCTGAGGCAAATTCTTGAGATGGATACGACCTCTCTGAGAGAATCCGACAGGGCATTTCATTACTTTTTGTTGGCCAAAGCCAAGGTGCTTGTTCCCCATTCTCCCGAATTGCTGTTGGATGAATCCGATGGGGTCCTGTCTTATTTTGCAAACCGAAGGGATTCTTCCCGTTTATGCCAATTATATTATTTTTTAGGACGTTTATATGCTGATAGGTACGCTTTCCTTCGGGCCAATGCTTCTTATAATCAGGCTGAAAAATTTGTGGGGCAAAACATTCGGATGCTGTTTGCTATTAAGGTTGGTGAGGCGTATATTTATCGTTTCAAAATGATGCATGGTATGGAGGAGGAATGTTTGAAACGGGCTCTTAACATTGCCGGAGAGTTGAATGATTCCTCACTGATGGCAGAGGCCATGCATGAACTTGCCGAACTTTGTATTTTTGAAAAAAATTATGTGGGGGCGGAGAACCGGTTACGCCAGGCACTTGAGTTGCTTCCTCAAGGAAAAACTGTGGCCGGGGCTGAATATAACAAGGATCTGGCCAGGGTTTATCTGGCCATGAATAAACTTGATTCAGCTTTATATTATACGGATATAGCTTTACAAGGCGGGCATCCGTATGATTTTGAGATGACATGCAATATACTTAAAGGGAATATATATTTGAAAAAGCATTGTTTGAAGGAGGCGGAGCATATTTTTCTGAAAGATGTTGAAAGACTTTCTTTGAAAGAAAAACAGGAGGTTTATTATAAAATGTCCTTGTTAAAAAAGGAAGAAAAGGATTTCCAGTCTGCTTGTGAATATGCGGAAAAGAGTATTCGTTACAGAGACTCGTTGGAGGTGAACAATAAGGCAGGATACATTAGTAATTTGAATGCCTTTCAGGAGCACGAACGCCAGCAGAGAAGAATAGCCCGAATGAATATGGAGCTTTCAGAACAAGAACTCTCTTATTACAGGTTAGCTATTATCCTGTCCTTTGTTTTGCTTTTGGGTGTATCGGTCATTTTCCACGTAAAACAGGCCAAGAAAAAAGTGGAGGTTTCTTTGAAAGAAAAGGAACTGACAATGGTTAGGCTTCAAAATAATCAATGGGTAACGGAAGTGAAATATCTGCAAGAGAAGCGTGACCGTGAAGCTCTCGAAGTAGAGTCGCTTAACCAAAGGATTGAATATTACAAACGCTTGAATGCTTTAACTGTTCCGATCTTAATGAAACGTCAGAATTCACAAGGGGCTATGCACTTGAAGAAAGAGGAATGGGACATTATTATACAAAATACGGATGCATGTTTCAATAATTTCACCCTACGTTTGGAAGAAGCGTATCCACAACTGACTTTGGATGAGATACGTTTTGCCTGCCTTTTGAAGATGGAATTTTCACTATCTTTACTCTCCGAGGTGTATCATATAGCTAAGGGAAGTATTTCAAGAAAGAAAATGCGCTTGAAAGAAAAGATGCAAATTGAGAATATGACTCTGGATGATTTTATCAAACAGTTTTAGGGACTGGCCGATAGTAGATTTTACCGGAATTTTATCATGTGTTGTCAGGCAATGGTGAACACTTAAGTCCCCCTTTGCTGTGATGCAAATTGAAGCCCGGCATCTTTGATCTGACTGGGGTGCCTCACTATTATTCCTGGCCGGTAGTCTGTAATTTCATTTATCTTGTTATAAAGTATGAACCGATGTATGATATGTACATTGAAAATAATTGAATGTGCTTGTATATCAATATTTTATTGAAAAAATATGTACATATTGAAAATTGAAAAGTTTTCTATATACCGACTAATTTTGTTCTTAAAAACAAGCAAAATGACTTTATGAACAAATATTATCTTATATGTTGGCAATCTGCGACGGCTTTATTGGTGGGCATCCTTTTGATGATTTCCTGCATTGACGAGGTGGACAATGTTTGCCGGTATCCTATTTGTTTTTATTCGGATATTCACAATTCCTGGATTTCCTCGGGTAATTCCGGGAGAGTGGGTACACGCTCTTCCGTATCGGCTA
>URJC01000164.1 GCA_900548135.1 uncultured Odoribacter sp.
GGCTATATTTATGGCCGGGAGCACTAAGGTAAAATTTCTGTGCCTTCTGGGTAAATTTGGGACTATGTATGTAATACTTGTTAAGGCATTCTGCCAAATCTTTGTATCCTACCCGTTTGACTGTAGTATCGATCAAACCGTTATCTGCTAAAACACCGAGAATGGCCATAATGCCTCCGGCACGGTTGACATCCTGAATATGGTAGTGGGAATTGGGGGCAACTTTACACAGCACTGGTATTTTCCGGGACAAACGGTCAATGTCTTGCATGGTGAAATCAACTCCGGCTTCATGTGCGATAGCTAATAGATGAAGAACAGTGTTTGTTGATCCCCCCATTGCAATGTCCAGCGACATGGCATTTTCAAATGCTGCTTTTGTCGCAATGGAGCGGGGGAGTACAGAATCGTCCCCTTCGAAATAGTACCGTCCTGCCATTCTTACGATTAATGAAGCCGCTTTTTCAAATAAACGCCGGCGATTGGTATGTGTTGCCACTATGGTGCCATTACCTGGTAAGGCTAATCCTAAAGCTTCATTCAGGCAATTCATCGAATTTGCAGTGAACATTCCTGAGCAACAACCACAACCCGGGCACGCATTACGTTCGAGTTTTTCAATGTCAGAATCGTTGTAACTGCTATCGGCACTCATAACCATTGCATCGATCAAATCTACATTCTTGCCTTTGAATTTTCCGGCTTCCATTGGTCCTCCGGAAACGAAAATAGTGGGAATATTGAGGCGCATAGTTGCCATTAACATTCCCGGTGTGATTTTATCACAATTACTGATACACACCAAAGCATCAACTTTGTGGGCATTGGCCATATATTCGACACTGTCGGCAATAATTTCGCGGGAAGGCAGGGAATATAACATACCGTCATGTCCCATGGCAATACCATCATCGATCGCTATGGTGTTGAATTCTGCTGCGAAACATCCGCGTTCTTCTATTAATTTTTTCACATATTGTCCGATTTCGTGTATAAAGTAATGACCGGGAACGAATTGGGTAAATGAATTGACAATACCAATTACAGGCATTCCGAATTGTTCGTCTTTCATTCCGTTTGCCCGCCATAAGCTTCGGGCTCCGGCCATCCTGCGGCCTGTCATTGTAACTGTGCTTCTCAGATTATTTCTCATTTTCGTATAATTTGTGTACAATTTTTGCTTATAAAAAAACCTTTCTCTGTTGCGGGAGAAAGGCTCTACAAATCTATGATATCAATACATAACCTCCTCCCGCTATCTTTGCAAGACTACGAGCAGAATGTTAATGACGATAATATGGCGGCTAAAACTGTTCATTTTTTCTAAATTAAAAAAACCTTTCTCTGTTTGAGAAAGGTTATATCTGAATTTATAAAATTGGGCATTCACTTTTATACACCTTTCTCTTTTCCGTGGCTAAGGACCACGAGAATAATATTTAGTAGATGTAGGTGTAGATTTTCCATTGTTTCTTTTTTATTGCTACAAATATAACGACGAAAAATTTTAAAATCCAAATGTTTTCTTAAAATTTTACAGAGAAATATCGGATTGTATAATATTATACAAATACAAACGTTTGAAAGTTAATCTGTTCCAAAAATATGAATTTGCGTATCATTACTATGAAATGGGGACATTTCATGTTGTTGAGGGTGAAAATAGAACATCACAAAAGGTAATGGTGAGTATCTTTCATGTGATGGGAGCCAAAATAATGGAGTTGAAGTTTGTGTATATTTAATTTCTGTGGCTTTTTTTTCTTTATTTCCATAAGCACAGGCCATCAGATAAATAACCAGTGTAAGGGTACCTGCAATCAATAGTCTCATAAGTTGTAATATATATTAAAGTGGTTTTTAACGTAAGGATACGTAAAAGATTCGTGAAGGTTACAGGAAAATGATGAATAAACAACCAGGTGAATCGGTTATCATTTTCTGAAAGGGGCAACCTAATTCAAAAATTAGTATCTTTGTCACATGATAAAAGAGGAGTTGCATACTATTATTGATTTGTTGGAGCGGAGTTGCCGGAAATTTCCGGAAAATGTATACCTATGGGAAAAGCGGGAAGGACGATATCAGGCAACCACCTATCTTGAGACGAGGAAACAGGCGAAGTTTGTAGCTGCAGGTTTGATTGCTAACGGATTCCGGACTGGGGAACGTGTGGCACTTTTGAGTGAAGGTTGTAATGACTGGATATTTGGAGAACTGGGGATTTTATATGCCGGAGGTGTGAATGTTCCCTTAAGTATCAAATTGACTGCCCGGGAATTGATTTTTAGAATTAATCATTCAGGCGCCCGGTTCCTGTTTTTGTCGGATCATTACTTGGGAATGATTCATGAAATTGAACTGGAAATACCAGAAGTTGAACGTATCTTTGTATTTCATTATGTTTTACCGGAAACGGGGAAATATACCTCATTCGAGCAACTGAAAAAGACAGGATGTTTGTATATGTCAGAACATCCGGGGAGCCTTCAAAAGCGTACTTTAGCAGTGAAATCAGATGATGTCGCAAATATTTCATATACGTCCGGAACAACAGCTGAGCCGAAAGGTATTATGCTTTCTCATGGAAATTTTGTGTCTAACGTATTGCAATCGGATACATTGATCCGGATTCCGGAATACTTTAAAATATTGTTGTTTCTGCCTTGGGATCATAGTTTTGCCCATACGGTGGGAATTTATTCGTTTATGTATAATGGAGCTTCACTGGCTTCTGTCGATTTTGGAAAATCCTCAATTGAAAGTCTTCGGAATATTCCGGTGAATATGAGGGAAATAAAGCCTCATCTTTTATTGAGTGTGCCGGCTTTGGCTAAGAATTTCAGGAAAAATATTGAAGTTGGAGTGCGGCAAAAGGGCAAGATGGTACAATTATTCTATAAATGGAGTATGAAAATAGGATATCGGTATCATGGTTCTGGAAATCATCAGGGAAAAGGTATCCGGTATTTGTTATGGCCTTGTGTTAAATTGGCAGATATTTTAATTTTAAGAAAAATCCGGAGGATATTTGGGGGAAATCTTCAATTCTTTATTGGAGGAGGGGCTTTGCTGGACATAGAGTTGCAACGTTATTTCTGTGCTTTGGGGATACCTATGCTTCAGGGATATGGTTTGTCAGAAGCTTCGCCGGTGATTAGTAGCAATTGTCCTGAATTTTATCATTTGGGTTCTTCCGGAAGACCGGTACAACCAATGGATTTGAAAATTTGTGATGAGGCTGGAAGGGAATTACCCCGGGGTGAGAAAGGTGAAATTGTCATTCGTGGTGGAAATGTGATGAAAGGATATTGGAAGAATCCCCAATCTACGGCTGAAGTGATCCGGGATGGATGGTTATATACAGGAGACATGGGGTATCTCGATAAGGAGGGATTATTATATGTATTAGGGCGTTTTAAATCATTGTTGATTGCAGGAGACGGAGAAAAATTTAGTCCTGAAGGAATTGAAGAAGCCATTGTTAGCTTGTCGCCTTATATTGATTATTGTATTTTGTATAATGATCAATCGGCTTACACTTCCGGGTTAATTGTCCCGAACAGGGCTGTTTGTCTTGAATATGTGCAGCGGCAACATGAACAGCCGGGAAGTATTGAATCTTATAAACTGATCCTTTCGAAAATTTATGATGAATTGATGAAATTCAGAAAAGGAGGAGTTTATGAAGGTATGTTTCCGGAACGTTGGTTACCGGCAGTGGTTGGAATTTTGCCCGAACCATTTTCAGAACAAAATGGTACTATTAATTCGACCTCAAAAGTTGTCCGACGGAAAGTTTATGAAATTTTCCGGGAGGAACTGGAATTTATTTATACTCCTGAAGGAAAAGAGATTCGGAATACCCGGAATACCCGGAATATAAAAAAGTTGTTTATGATGAACAATGGGTAATGGTGAGTGTTTTTAGTTAAAAGAATATGCGTAGAAAGACTACTTCAGTCAGAATAGGGAATATCACCCTGTCATCGGAAGAACCGGTGATGATACAGTCGATGTTAAATACATCGACGATGGATACGGCAGCATGTGTGGAACAATCCGTTCGGATCATTGAAGCCGGAGGACAGTTGGTAAGGATTACTGCTCCGGGGGTACGTGAAGCGGAAAATCTGAAAAATATACATCGGGCTTTGCGTGAGAGAGGATATGATACTCCTTTGTCGGCAGATATTCATTTTACTCCGGAAGCAGCTTTGGTTGCAGCCCGTTATGTAGAGAAAGTGCGGATAAACCCAGGGAATTTTATAGATAAAAGGGCTACATTTAAAGAACTGAATTATACGGACCTGGAGTATGCAACTGAATTGGGCGTACTGAGAAGAAAGTTCACTGAATTTCTGGAGGTATGCCGGAAATATGGTACGGCAGTCCGGGTAGGTACAAATCATGGTTCTTTGTCTGACCGGATTATGAGCCGTTATGGGGATACTCCTGTGGGAATGGTGGAGGCAACCATGGAATATCTGAGGGTATGTCAGGCTGTGCAGTTTGAAAATGTAGTCATATCCTTGAAGTCCAGTGATTGCCGGGTAATGGTGGATGCTGTACGATTATTGGTCAGAGAAATGAAACGGGAAGGAATGCATTATCCTTTACATCTGGGCGTGACAGAAGCCGGTGAAGGAGAAGATGGCCGGATACGTTCTGCTGTGGGTATCGGGACGCTTCTTAATGAAGGTATTGGAGATACCATCCGGGTGTCTTTAACAGAAGCTCCTGAGGATGAGATTCCTGTTGCGAAGATGTTGGCTGAAATCTGTAGTAAGCCTAAATTTGAAAAATGTGGTGATATCTTGAAGGGTACTTGTACCCGTCCGGTTATTGTTGCAAGCCTGGCAGGCCTGGAAGTTATTGATGAGACCGTGAGCCGTAAGCTCGGCTTTGAAATTAGTCCGGAAGAGGATCCGGTTTGTGGTGCCCGTTTGGTTGCCGGGATTCAGGCTCCTGAGATGATTTATACTGAAACCCTGGGGCCTGAATTAACTAAATTACCGGAAAAAACACGGGTTTTGGTCCCTTTGGCTTTGTTGGATATGGCTCATGTTTACAACCGGAGTACTTCGCCTGTATGTCAGGTGGATGAATATGCAGCGGGTTTGGAATTGCCCGGAGATGTCCCTGTTTTTGTAACTGTGGAAAGAGTAGATCAGTTAGAGGAGGAGTTAGCTGTGAAACTCAAAGAAGATGCTAAGGCTGTTTTGGTATTGTCTTTAGGGCTTGATTATCATGTTTACCGGGAATTTTTCCGGCGGATGGATGAGTTAGGTCTGAGAAACCAGACTTTACTCCGTGTTCAGACTGAAAGTCAGCATAAGGAACGCTTAACTCTGGAAATGGCTTCTCAGATCGGAGGTTTGTTTTTAGATCGTTTGCCGGGAGGATTATGGTTGGAGACTTCCGGAATTCCGGGGATTTCTTATGCTTTGGATTTGAGCCGTAATATTTTGCAATCGGCGGGTGTTCGCCGTTATAAAGCTGAATTTATCAGTTGTCCGGGGTGCGGACGTACTTTGTTTGATTTGCAGGGTGCTGTAGCTAAGGTGAAGGAGGCTTTTGGGCATCTCAATACCCTGAAAATTGCTGTGATGGGATGTGTGGTGAATGGACCCGGTGAAATGGGTGATGCTGATTTTGGATATGTGGGTGCGGGAAATGGTAAAGTAAATTTATATAAAGGCCGTCAGGTGGTGCGTACCGCTGTTCCTGAAGAAGAAGCGATTGAAGCTTTGCGGGAGATCATAGACGGACATTGAAAGATTTCCGTACTTTTGAATTTTTAAACAGGATAACTTGTAATTTAAATTATATTTTTATGTCAGAACAAACTCCTCTGGTATTAGGTACAGAGGATATACGGAAATTATTGATGCGGTATGCTATCCCGGCGATTGTAGCAATGACTGCTGCCTCGTTGTACAAT
>URJC01000165.1 GCA_900548135.1 uncultured Odoribacter sp.
TACCACCATATACCGGATCCCAGCCATATTTGACTTCCTGCAATGCAATTTTCACTGCCTTTTCAATTAATTCCGGACGGTTCAGACGTTGTCCCAAATCCATGATAAACCACATCGCCTCAATAGCATGACCGGGATTCAACGAACGTCCCTCAAAACTATCCACCAACTGTCCGTCTACAGAAACATTTTCTACAATCAACCCCAATTCCGGACGGTAAAAAACCTCCATAACCTCATGAATACACGTATCGATTGTTTTCTCCAAAAATTCCTTATCCAGCAAAGGTTCTATCTCCAAAGCCAAATTACAGAGAATCATAGGTAACGCAAAACCTTTCATATCACGGGTACCAGGCACTGCTTTATTCCATTTTCCTTTCGGATGCTCTACCCTTGATAAAATAATATCGAAAGTTTTCTTTGCAATCTGAGCATATTCCTCGCCACCAGTAGCCAAACTTAATTGTCCGAAAGCCATGGTCGCAAAAGTGTAAGAAAAAATATTATAAGGTTCCACCAAAGGCTTTCCGTCTTCTGTCAAAGCAAAATACCAGTTCAAATTCCCGTCATGCCCGTATTTCTTCATAAACTCAGCTCCCTGTACAGCGCAATCCAACCACTCCTGACATTTAGACACTTTATTATACAACATGGAAAACATCCAGATTTCCCGTCCTTGTAACCAGCTGAACTTATCCCGGTCAAAAACATTACCGGCACGATCCAGGCAAGTAAAATAACCACCATGTACTTTATCCTGTGATTTTTCCAACCAAAAAGGCAACACTTTTTCCAAAAGTTCCCTTTTATACTGTTCTGCTAATTTACTAAAATCAACCATCTCTATTTTTTATTGTAATTAATATCCCAAGTCAATCATAGAAACATTTGCCGAACGAATGCCCGGTTTTGTCTCTCCGTTAACTACAATCAATTTATTATCATACAACACGAATACGGCTCCAGCTCTGGCCAGTTCCTGAAAATACCCTACCCCCTTCCATTCCTGTTTCTCCGGATAGAAAAATAACAACTGTGATCTGAATTCATACCATTCAGGCTCATGTTTCATATAGGTCTCCTGTTCCTGTTTCAGCCTTTCCAATTTCTTTGTGTGCCCTTGTACTTTTGCACGCTGCTGTAATAAAGGATTATCAACTGCAGCCTTAAACACAGACGGATTTACCCCTCCCTGTACCACCATCATTTGATTGTTTAAGGTCACGGCCGATGCTCCCACCAATCCAAGAACCTGATTTCCACCCTTCAATTTCATCTTCTTACTCTCAGTCCAATTTTGTGTCTGGGGGTCATAAACAACTCCATCGTCCAATACCTGACATTTTTGTCCTCCAACTACAGGTTGAAATCCACCCATCAAATAAAATTTCCCATCCAGTACACTTCCAACAGGCTGTATACGGGCAGAACCAGGAAAAGCCGGCAATTCCTCCCATTGACGGGCCCTAATTCCCTTTAACACAAAACACCTATTCCCCGGATTTCCCTCTATATTTCCTCCCGCAACATAAATATTGCAGCCATCTGTTGCAGCAGCCATATTATCCATCCCCTCCGGTAGTTCAGGCAAATCTTCAGCAAGCAGTATTCCATTTTAACAACCATACCCGGGGCAATGCTTGAACCGCATTTCTCCCACCGATACAGACCACCCCCTCAGGCAAGGTCACACTTGCCCCACAACCAGCCTCCAATGGTAATTTCCCTGCTTCCTCCCAACCTGCCGGAGCTTTATCGGGATCCCGAAGCACATAAATTTCATTGTAATATACTTTTTCCCCTCCCTCTGCAGCTGGTTTACCAGGAAAATTACAACCACCAGCCACTACAACAGCTCCGTCCAATACCCCACCATAAGCAGCTGAAAGCCCTTCCTGACGTCCATCCTTTTCAAACACAATCAGTTCAGGTAATGCACTTAATTTCAATGTACTATTTTTGTTCACTCCATTGCACAAAGGAACACTGCCACCCGCTTCTCTGCAGCCTAAAACCAACAACAACAAAAGCAATTTGGTCCCTATTTCCAAATTCGTATTCACAATGAAAAGAATTTATTAAAACATATCTGAAAAAAACACAAACTCCAATTATAAATTTTAGATTTTAAATTACAGCAATCTGTGTATCTGACAAATGCCTCATAATTTAAAATCTAAAATCACAAATTCAATTCTCTGTCCGTTCAACGTATATTGTTTCAGCCCCAACCATCTTTTACGGGCCAACAGTATATTAAAATTGATTACACCTTTCAAAAAAATGGATTTCTTCCAATTCAGCTTTCATGGCACTTTCTTCTGCATCCGTCATATTTTGAAAAGGGGTCCTGTTTTTTCCCAAATCCAAACCGATCAATTTCATAATTCGTTTTCCACCTACAATATTTC
This sequence comes from uncultured Odoribacter sp., assembly GCA_900548135.1. Taxonomy (GTDB): domain Bacteria; phylum Bacteroidota; class Bacteroidia; order Bacteroidales; family Marinifilaceae; genus Odoribacter. The sequence continues at coordinate 2,415 of URJC01000165.1, forward strand.
CGCGATAACGACAAATCACATTGATCACAGCTTGCGAAAAATTTTGCAACTCCCGGGCCCTTTCCAAATCCCCTGCTTCCCAGGCTTCCAGAATACCAACCAAACAACGCCCGTTATAATTTGTTGTTCCTCCGATTCCTCCTTGTGCTCCCCCCATAGCCAAGCAAGGTAATATGGTTTCATCCTGCCCATGCAACATATCAAACTTACCGCCTTTATACAAACGACATTGATTATACTCATACAAACTTTCGTAAGTATATTTTATACCTGCAAAATTCGGAATTCTCCCGTCAACAGCCTCCAGAAAGGCAGTCATAGGCAAATAGGCATTATTAAATGCAGGAATATGATAGTAATAAAAAGGCAATTCCGGAGCTCCGGAAGCAATTTCTTCACAATATTTCACCAATTCTTCCACCCGGTTAATTTTAGGAAAAGGAGTAGCCATAGCCCCAATTCCCCATGCTCCAATTTTCCTGGCATGTGCAGCCAAATTACGGCTCATTTTAACACAGGTACTCCCTACATGAACGATAACCTTAAACCCAACAGGGGCAGCAGACACCCAAGTTTCTGCCAACTTCATCCGTTCTTCCTCCGTCAACATATATCCCTCACCTGATGACCCGTTAATAAATACACCTTTCAAACCGTTAGCTGCCAACATTCTCGCATAAGCATCAATCGGCTCATAATTTACTTCTCCGTCTTCTTTAAAAGGAGTAAACAATCAAACCTTTAATTTTTTCCATCCTATTTTTGGTATTTACATATACAATATAACATCAATTCTGAATACAAAATAAATAAAAGTTTTTTAATAAAAAAAGCTTATTTATTCAATATATTTAAAATATATTTTTTAATTATTCAAATGATGTAAATACCAAAAACGTCGAAAAGATTGTTTTTCAAACCTCTTCAACGTTTCTAATATAATCAGTCTTTATTTATAAATAAATACTCTGTGATTTCCCAGAAATCGATACTATTTTAAATAGCTCTCAGTATTTTGGCACGCACCAACATAGCCATTCCCATCACACTCGCAGTTTCACCCAATAAAGACAATTTAAAACGGGTATCTTTACTCACCAAGCTCAAAGAATACTTATTCACTGCCGCCTTTAAAGGCAACATCAGATAATCTCCGGTCAACGAAAAAGTACCTCCTACTACAACCAGGTCCGGATTCAACAAATTAATCAAAACTCCTACACCACGTCCTAATTTATCAGCCACTTCAGCTATCAAAGAAATGGCTAAAACATCATCGTGGTTGGCAGCTTTAATAATATCATAAAGTAATATTTCCTTACCTGCCCTCCATTTTTCCGACAAAATAGAAGTCTCTCCCGCCTTCAACCGTTCAATAAACATTTTTTCCAGGGCAATTCCGGAGGCCTCTGTCTCTAAACATCCTTTTTTTCCGCAATGGCACATCAATTCATTATCAAACAAAGGAATATGCCCAAATTCTCCGGCGAATCCGGTTTTTCCATAATACAATTTACCGTCAAACATAGTGCCGACTCCTATTCCGCGTCCAAGATTTAAAAATAGCACATTCTTTTCGTCCTTTACTACGCCAAAATTTTTCTCGGCAAACATCATTGCACGGCTGTCATTTTCAATATAAACGGGTAAGCCCAACCGTTCCCCCAACACTTCGGTCAAAGGTTTTTCATAAAAATTAAAATAAGTATAACTATACCCCTCGTTAGCATCAACACGTCCAGTCAAACTGATCCCTGCTCCTGCAATCTTGGCTCTATCCACTTTACAGGATTCTATAAAAAGCTCAATCTCTCGGCAGACATACTCCAATGACTCTAAAGAATTTTCTAATACATAAGGAATTTCATTCTTTTTACAGACTACTTGTCCCTGGAAACTCATCAATACCATTTCAAGTCTTCTGCGACGCACCTCAACCCCAACAAAATAAAGCACATCCGGAGCAAGTCCGAATACATTGGGCCTTCTTCCTCCTGCTGTTTCTATTTTACCATTGTCTTCCAAATATCCGTCCTCTTTGAGATCTGTCAATAATTTGGTTACTGTCGGCACACTTATATTCAATCCCTTTGCCAACTCCGCAATCGTTACTCCTCCATGTTCTGCTAAATGAACTAAAATACTCTTTTTCAAGAGGCTGTTTTTATACTCGGTACCTGAACTTTTATCACTACCGAATTTTAACACATCACTAAAATCAACCATCGGATCCTTCTATTTTGGGGAAAACATGATGCAAAAATAAATATTTTTAAAAACAATTCATCCAAATAAGTCTAATTTCAGAATTATTAAGATTTTAACCTCCAATTTTTTATCGGATATCACCTTTACTTTTAAAACAGAAACACATCATTTTCAATCTTTGATTTTTGAATTTCAATTGTTATTGCTTACTTTGCAACGTTTTTCAGGCGATCTTAAAACGCCTTATGTCTGAAATAAAGAGATATAACATGGACTTAGAAAAATCCCGGGAGAAAACATTCTATTATAAAGATGAACATTACTGTTGTGAACGCACAGAAAAACTGAGTTATCATTACAAAGAGATCATCAAATTACTAGGGGAAGATCCTGAGAGAGAAGGATTACTTCAAACTCCTGCACGTGTTGCCAAAGCCATGCAATTCATGACTCAAGGATATCAGCAAAACCCGGAAGAAATTCTTCAATCGGCTTTATTCAAAGAAGATTACCGTCAAATGGTCATCGTCAAAGACATTGAAATTTATTCTCTCTGCGAACATCATATGCTTCCTTTTGTCGGACGTGCCCATGTGGCTTACATCCCGAACGGATATATTACAGGCCTGAGCAAAATCGCCCGTGTTGTAGATGCATATGCCCGCCGCCTGCAAGTACAGGAAAGATTAACCCAGCAAATCAAGAACTGCATTCAGAATACCCTGCATCCTCTTGGAGTGGCTGTTGTAATCGAGGCACAACACTTATGTATGATGATGCGCGGAGTGCAGAAACAAAATTCGGTAACCACCACATCCGATTTCAGCGGAGCTTTTGAGAAATTGGCTACCCGGGAAGAATTTATCCGGTTAATCAGCACTCAACTGCATTAAAAAAGCATTTGAACATTAGAACTAAAAATAATTACGATGAAAAAAGCATTTGTATTTCCCGGTCAGGGAGCACAATTCGTAGGCATGGGCAAAGAATTGTATGAAACTTCGCCCCGTGCAAAAGAGCTATTTGAAAAAGCCAATGATATTTTAGGTTTCCGGATTACCGACCTCATGTTTGCAGGCACTGACGAAGACCTGAAACAAACCAAAGTAACTCAGCCTGCTATCTTCCTGCACTCTGTTATCTTGGCAGACAGTCTGAATGAACAACCGGATATGGTTGCTGGTCACTCATTAGGTGAATTCTCTGCTTTAGTAGCCGCCAAAGCCCTTTCTTTCGAAGATGGCTTGCGTTTGGTACATGCCAGAGCTTTAGCTATGCAAAAGGCTTGCGAAGCAAATCCTTCCACAATGGCTGCAGTAATC
>URJC01000166.1 GCA_900548135.1 uncultured Odoribacter sp.
GGCATGGGTGAATTTTTTTGAACACCAATTCCCGGATATGCTGAATATACCTTCCACAGCACGTTCTCCACAACAAATGTTCGGAGCTATAGCCAAAAGTTATTGGGCTGAAAAAATGAATATTCCGAGGGAAGATCTGATCGTTGTATCTATTATGCCTTGCCTGGCCAAAAAGTACGAATGTGCACGTGAAGAATTCAGTACGAACGGCGATCCGGATGTAAATTATTCTTTATCCACACGTGAATTGGCCAGCCTGATAAAACGTGCAAACATTGATTTTAACAGTCTTCCGGAAGAAGACTTTGATCAGCCATTAGGAGAATCTACAGGTGCCAGTGTCATCTTCGGAGCTTCCGGTGGTGTGATGGAAGCTGCTTTACGTACAGCCTACGAACTTTATACCGGGAAAAAATTAGAAAAAGTAGACTTTCAGGAAGTCCGCGGACTAGAAAACATCAAAAAAGCAACCATTGAATTAAATGGGGTACAATTGAATGTCGGCATTGCTCATGGGTTGGGAAATGCACGCAAATTATTGAATGAAATCCGGGAAGGAAAATCAATATTCCATGCCATCGAAATCATGGCCTGCCCCGGAGGATGTATCGGAGGGGGCGGCCAACCCCTACATCATGGAAACTCTGAATTGCTGAAAGCACGAAGTAAAACTTTGTATGAAGAAGACTACAACAAACCTTTACGGAAATCACATGAAAATCCAGCTATCATCAAATTATATGAAGAATATCTGGAGAAACCATTGAGTGAGAAATCGCATCATTTGTTGCACACCCACTATTTCAATAAATCACAGGAATAAACGGTAAAGATGAACAAGAACAATTCGTTAATTATCGTTAATCATTAATTAAAAACTATATGAGTGAAATAAAATTGCCTCAAGATAAAATTGACAAATTACTGGTAATCTGTGAAGAACATGGTAATCAGGCTGGTGAATTAATTAACATTCTGCATAAAGCACAACATCTATTCGGATACCTCCCGGCAGAAGTGCAACGGATTGTTGCCAAACAATTGGGCATACCCGTTTCAAAGGTATATGGAGTGGTCACTTTTTATTCATTTTTTACCATGACTCCTAAAGGAGAGTATCCGATTTCGGTATGCATGGGAACGGCCTGTTATGTTCGGGGAGCTGAAAAAGTACTGGATGAATTTCGCCGGGTACTGAATATCAACGTTGGGGAAACAACCTCCGACGGGAAGTATTCGCTTTCCAGTTTGCGCTGTGTGGGAGCTTGCGGATTAGCCCCTGTTGTGTTAATCGGTGAAAAAGTATTTGGCCGGGTAGTTCCCGGAGATGTTGAAAAAATCCTGAAAGAACTGGAATAAAACAGCTGCTTTCTGATATCCAGAGTTGGAAGATATAGTATATCTTTCAACTCTTTTTTATATAAAATCATGAATTTTCTATTGGCTATTTTCTTTATTTTCCGTAAATTTAGTACAGTAAAAAATATATTTTATGTGCTACCTGCATTCCCTGTGGAGGAATGTTTTCTGACCTGATTTATTTATTTTATTCATTTATTTTATCATGAAACGTTTTATGATATTATGGTTCATGCTATCATTACTGGCATGCCACTACTCCATGGATCCCTGGCCATCGGATACCGACCGCCAGGATGTTACAATGTACGTCAGAACCCGAAGTCTTACCGGTATCAACACTCTTCCTTCAGTTTACCAGTTTTTCGTATACGATAAAACCCAAGGAGGTGTCAGGCGTTATGACATTAACAGTGAAAGCGAAAACCCCAATCTCCTTCATCTCAAATTGTTTCCGGGTTCATATACAGGTTTTTGTGTCACCGGTGCAGAAGAAGCTGAGAGCTGGGAATATGCAGAAAACAGCTCTCCGGAAGAAATTTACCTCAAATCTCAGAAAACAGCCAAAGGAAATGAAGAAGCCGGTGATCATTTGTTAGGGACAACAGATTTTGAGGTCACCGAAGAAGGAGGGCAAGTTGTTTTTGATCTCAGCCGCAAAGTGGCCATGATTAAAGTAATTATTACTAATATACCGGAATGGTTAACCGATTTACAAATAAATCTTTCCGGGGTGGCACAAAAAATGAGCCTCACCGGAAAGTATACCGGAACCTATACCATTTCTAAAAGCATTTCTTTACCGGAAGCAGGAACATCAGAAACCTCTATTCTTTTCTTTCCGGCAGAAACTCCCCCAAGTATCAGTCTTTCTTCTGCAGAAATGGTATTCCTTACTCCTGAACATGAAATAGAGTCTGTGCTCACTAATCACATTACAGAAATAAAAGTTGCATTCCGGGATGTGAGTAGCTCTCCTATCGTAGATATTACTACCCAATTGGTTGAATGGGATGAAAAAACCATCTACGAAAAAGATTGGGAGATTGATATGCCACAAGGACCATGCGAAGGAGAAGGCAATGGGATTAATCTGGTGGTTAATGGCAGTTTTGAAGAAACATTCAGTGATGATCTGCCGCCAAACTGGAAAAGTGATGTATCCGACAAGACCTATACTGCTACAGTAACTTGGATCGATTCACCTGTACAAAGCGGGCAAAAAGCAGTGATGTTAGGGGCAAAAACGTATTTATATCAGGATATACCGGTGATTGGAGGAAAGTGTTATCAACTGAATATGCATGTCTGTGCGCCCCATGCAAAGGTGAGATGGAGGGCTTGGGGGACTTGGATGAAAGGAAGCAAAGATTTACCCTCTGATGCCATACGGACTTCCTATCAAAACCAAACGGATGGTTATATTGACGTTTACGAGGGCCATATTTTCCGGGCTCCAACAGAAGCGACCAAGCTTCGGATGGAACTTAGAAATTATATGGATACTGATCAAAGTCAAGGTCTCTATGTGGATGAAATCAGGGTAGAAGCTGTTGATTAGAGTAATCCAACCATTTGCAAAGGATCTATCCGTTTGTCGAATTCCTGCTTCGTAACATCATCCGATTCTAAAATAGCCTACCGCAAAGCAAAACCTTTGCGGTAGACTATTTTAGCGATTCAAAGGGGCAACCTGGCAATACTGCAATATTTCCGGTAACTTTTTAGGTATACTAGGGGTATTAATACTAATCCCGATAATCGTCCCTCTGAAAGTTGATTCTACTTAATAGCCATAATTTAATTGGGCAATGTATCCATTGATTTCCTGTCTTTGGGATAATTTGGACTGTAGTCCTCTATGGAAGAAAGACAAAAAAGATACAAAATGATAAATTTATATAAATTGCAATTATTTTTATATATTGCATATGAGGGTGCTCTTATAAATGAAAATGACATTTATAAAAATTATTTTCATTTAAGCTATTATTAAAAAAATAATAAAATTATGCTGTAATTTTGATTAATTATTATATTTACATTCATAAATATATGTGATTATTGGATAGTAATTAAAAATAAAGGATATAATAAAAATATACGGAAACGTTTAACCTGATTGGATTGATATAATATTTTAACTTTTATGTGTTTTACTTAAGAAATAGAGAACAAAAAATCTCCCAATAAAAACATTGTGATTGTCAAAATTGCAGGGGAAAGTCTGACCCAGGTTATTATTCCTCAATCGGGTAAACAATTCTGTATGATTTATGGAACAGTTGATTCTGAAAAATTGGATTTGAGAAACATAGCCGAATCTGTTTCTGCGGAATCGCTGGTGAGTGAGAAGAATAATGGCGGAATGGCATCAAACTTAATGATTTGACGAAAGTAATTATGGATGTGAGCGATGATCCGGTACATTGGAAGATGGGGCAACGAAAATGGTGTGGTTGATATGTCTGAACTTAATTTATGGTTTATAGATATGAAGTTATTGATATTTTTCTTTATGAATTTGCTCTTAACGCTGTCTTCTTGTTCTGAAGACAGCGCGGAGAGCATTCCTGTTTTGCAGGTTGGTGCTGATACCGTGGTGTTGAAAAATACCATTGATGGCCAGAATGTCACAGTTGTATCTTCAGCGGACTGGGAGGCTGTTGTTGAGGAGGAGTGTGACTGGTGTCGTTGTATAGTCAATAAGGGAATGACCTCTTTTGTGCGTATTGAAACTGATGCGAATAATCAGGTGGAAGAACGATGGACTTTTGTGACCCTGATTTCCGGGAGTCTGAAACATACGATCCGGGTGTGTCAGTTTGGTGCGGCTCCTGCTATCATCACTTTACCTGCCGCTTTTGACAATCTTTCTTTTGAACCTGTTGAGTTTGTTTTGCAAACGATAGCGAATGTTGAAGTGGAAGTGATGCTTCCGGATACGGTGGCTTGGGTTAATAAAAATAGAGAAGAAGTGGGGGATACGGTGCGTTCTTATTTTAAGACGAACCTGAATAGCAGTGTGCTTCCGCGTGAAACATGGATTACAGTTTCTCATAAAGGAGGTACGTTGGTTCGGCGGGGGAGAGTGTGGCAAGCTGGCAGGAACGGGGATTATGAAATCCAGTCTCCCGAGGAAGTGGTGAGAGATGCCAAACTGGTGATTGACGGTTCCCGTAGTGGAGCGAGTAGCGTACAGGCAGGGAGCGGGGATTTTGCGAAGTCGTTTGACGGGGATATGGGAACGCTTTATCATTCCAATTGGTCGAATGAAGGAGAACATTATTTCCCTATTACGCTGGAGTATGCTTTTGCTACGGACGAATCGGAACTGGACTATTTGATCTATTATCCGCGGACTGATGGTCCTAATGGCCGTTTTAAGCAGGTTGAAATTTCTTATAAAAAACGGGGAGATGATTCGTATACGGTTTTGGGCGAAGTGGATTTTGGCGGTTCTGCTTCTCCACGTAAGGTAGATTTTCCTGATGGTGTCAGGAATCCGGATAAAGTGAAATTTGTGATTAAGTCCGGGGCTGGGAACGGCCAGGGATTTGCCAGTTGTGCAGAGATGGAATTTTACCGCAAGGTGGTTCCTGATGTTTCCTTGACAGCAGTGTTTACGGATGAAACTTATTCTGCTTTGCGGGAAAATGTTACTTATGAACAGATTCAGGGGTTGGAAAATGCCTTCTACCGTGAAATAGCCAAAGCGCTTTTTCTGGGAATTTATCCGTTAGCCGACCGGGTGCGGGAATATGAAGCTTATGCCGATCCGGATTGGATTGCCCGTCGTTATAAGATCAATTCTTACAACCGTTTGGATAATGCAACCGGTATTTATGTCCGGATGAATTGGTGATTTTTTGCGGCAATACAGCGGGGCAACAGCTTGGACTTTGGGTGATGGATTGGGCCAAGGGATATTCCGGGAAAAGCTATATGCTGATCGAAGGAGTTAATCGGATCAATATGTCTTCTTCCGGTTTGGTTTATGTGTCTTATTATGCTTCAGATCCTGCTGCCGCTCCGAAAGTTAAATTGCATTTTGCTACCGGGCAGGTTAACGGGTGTTTCAGACTGGGAGAAAATAAAGATACTGACTGGAGCGGATTGCTGAATAAATCTGTCGGAGGATATCTGGATATGCAGGGGAAGTACACCCATATGTGCTGGCCTGTCAGTAAACTTCGTAGTATTGTTACCCAACCGACTGAATTACTGGAGGTTTATGACCGTATGGTCCGTTTGGAACATGAGCTGATGGGATTGTATAAATACGATATTCCCATTAAAAACCGGATGTTTTTTCATGCTGTGGCAACGGATGATTATATGTACGCCACTTCTTATCGTACAGCATATCATGAAAATACCCTGAGTGAAATTCTGAATGTAAATAAGATGAAGAGTGGCGTTGCGGTGTGGGGACCGGCTCATGAGGTGGGACATATGCATCAGACCCGTCCCGGCCTGAAATGGATCGGAATGACGGAGGTGACAAATAATATCCATTCATTGAATGTGGAAACCACTTTCGGACACCGTAGCCGTTTGAT
>URJC01000167.1 GCA_900548135.1 uncultured Odoribacter sp.
TACAGATCAATGAGGGAGAAATCAAATGGGATACCTTCCGCTCGGGAGGTGCCGGGGGGCAGAATGTAAATAAGGTGGAATCCGGGGTACGGTTGCGTTATATGTGGAAAAATCCGAATACCGGAGTGGCCGAAGAAATTCTGATTGAATGTACAGAAACCCGTGACCAGCCTAAGAATAAAGAACGGGCATTGGCCCGGTTGCGTACTTTCATCTATGACCGGGAACACCAGAAATATGTGGATGATATCTCAGCCAAACGCAAGACGATGGTGAGCACGGGTGACCGTTCTGCCAAAATCCGGACTTATAATTTTCCTCAGGGACGTGTGACAGATCACCGGATTAACTTTACTTTGTATAATCTGCAGGCTGTCATGGATGGAGAGTTGGATGAGATTATTGAGAAGTTACAAATAGAAGAAAATACGGAACGCCTGAAAGCCAGCGGCCTCTGATTTTAAACTATAATACCGGTATTGAACAATATTGAAAAAATGAATTATACACAATTATTTGAGCAGATAAAAAAGAAAAAATCTTTTCTCTGCGTCGGTTTGGATTCCGATATCGCTAAAATTCCGGCACATTTATTGACGGCTGAAGATCCTGTTTTTGAGTTTAATAAGGCAATCATTGATGCGACAGCGGCTGTCACGATTGCTTATAAGCCCAATATTGCTTTTTATGAAAGCCGGGGGGTGGAAGGCTGGTTAAGCCTGGAGAAAACAGTTGAATATATAAAGCAGAATTATCCGGGGATTTTTACTATTGCGGATGCAAAACGAGGGGATATAGGTAATACTTCCCAGATGTATGCAAAAGCATTTCTGGAAACACTGAACTTTGATTCTATTACGGTGGCTCCCTATATGGGCGAGGATTCTGTAACTCCTTTTTTACAATATGAAGGGAAATGGGTGATTTTGTTGGCATTGACTTCCAATAAAGGAGCTTTTGATTTCCAGTTTTTTGATTGCGAAGGGGAGAAATTGTATGAGAAAGTGCTGAAAAAATCCCAGGATTGGGGAAATGCTGAAAAGATAATGTATGTCGTAGGAGCAACAAAAGCTGAAATGTTGGAAGGAATCCGTAAAATTGTGCCGGACCATTTCTTACTTGTGCCTGGTGTGGGTGCGCAGGGAGGAAGCCTGGAGGAGGTTGCCAGATACGGAATGAATGCTCACTGTGGTTTGATTGTAAATTCTTCCCGGGGAATAATCTTTGCAGATAAGACAGAGCATTTTGCGGTCCGTGCCGGCGAAGAAGCCCGGAAACTTCAAAAGGATATGGAACGTTTGCTTAAGGAAAATGGAATAGGCTAAATTTTTATGATTTTGGTTATGAACTCTGTAAATCCGTTGTTTCGGTCCGAAGCAACGGATTTATAGTAAGGTTTCAGGCGGGAAGGAGCATTCCCGACTAAAAAAGCTTCCCCGCATAAGTCTAAAAAATCTACATCATTATAATCATTGCCTAAACCAGCACACTCGTTTGGGGATATATTCAGTCTTTTCAACAGTTGTAAGCAGGTTGTCCCCTTATTAATATCCTGTGCAAATATTTCCAGCCAGATTGTTTTTGTGTCTGTCGGAGAAGTTGAGCGTACCACTGAATAACCAGGAAGGTCTTTCCGGATTTGTTCAAGTAAACGGATTTGCCGGGCATCCAGGATCATCACCAATTGGGTCGTCTGCCCTTCAATATCGTCAGGAGAATCGATCGGAGTACCAAAGGGTTCATAAGTTGCTATGCGGTGTTTATAGTCCTCATGCAAAGGGTATAAGCGAGTGTAATAAAAATGATGATTGTCTGGTATTTCACGCTGAATAGTAAAGTTTATATTGTAATTCCACAGGTAGCGGGCTATTTCCCGGGTGGATTGTTGGCTTAGATGGCGGGCAAACAATATTTGTTGGTCTGTCCATCTTAACATGCCGGCTCCCGAAGAAAATATGAGGTAATCGATGGGAAAACCGGGAGGTAAAATTTTCCGGGTTGAATATAAATTACGTCCTGTTGCGATGATCCGGGTGTAATGCATTTGTCCGGCTTTTTCAAAGGCCTGGATTGTTTCGGTGCTGATTGCTCCTCCCCGGGGAAGTATTGTACCGTCTAAGTCTGTGATAATGGCCCGGATCATAAGGCTATTTGCTCATAAGTAAAATAAGGGAGTGACTCATTCAGGTAGTGTAATACTTTTTCCTGATTCATGCCATCTAATGGATTATGGTCATAACCGAAAGTGGCTTTTATGCCCATATTGATGAAATGTACGGCCCGATCGATGGCTTCCGGCAAACTATCGCCATTTAGCAGGCAGCCGGTGATTACGCTGGCAAAAGCATCTCCGGTTCCCGGATAGTTGGCCGGCACGTAATCCGTGTTGACTTGCCACATTCGCTGATCGCATTTGTTGTAAGCCAGGGTGACGATATTTTTTTGATTGTCCGAAGGGGCGGAAGTGATGATACAATAGTCAGGGCCCAGGCAACTCAGTTCCCGGCACCATTGAATGGCTTCTTCCCGGGTTGTTGTGTCGGTTATTGTTTTATTCAGTAAAAAAGCTGCTTCAGTTAAATTTGGAGTAATGACTTTGGCTTTTGAACAAAGCCTGCGCATACCGTCAATCATCTTGGGAGTCATGCCCGGGTAGAGTTGACGGTGGTCTCCCAGAACCGGATCTACCAGAATGAAATTATTGGCCTTTCCGAATGTTACGAAAAATTGTTCTACAATATCCATTTGACGAATTGAAGCGAGATAACCTGAATAAAGGGCGTCAAAATGCAGGTGTAATTCTCTCCAGTGGTCAATGATAGGTTGCATCTGGTCAGTCAGGTCAAAACTCCGGAAATTTTTGTATTCACTATGGGCAGATAATATGGCTGTGGGCAACGGGCATACCTGATATCCCATGTAGGATAATATGGGAATGGCTACAGTTAAAGAAGCTCTTCCGTATCCTGAAAGGTCGTGAATGGCTGCAATTTTTTTCATAAATGACTCTTTATTATAAAGATTGTGTAAACCGGAGACAGAATCAAATTAATTTGAATCCTGTTGAGGAGTAGCTTATCGCCGACAAAGATAAAGATAAAAACTGAAATAGCCTATGATAAGAAGATTTGTAGTAAAATTTGATTTTGTCTTTTTATTTTAGGGGGGTGTTGTTGATATTTGGTTGTTTTTTGAATGATTTTATTATAAAAACAGGGGTATTGGCGTGATTTTAATAATTTTTTCTACTTTTGCCTTTGTTAAGAAACGTGAGGAAGCTAATTTTAAATTTCAATTATTTATTTATGGCAAAAATCAGATTTTCTGCACTGGAAGAACTTGCGAACCGGAAGCCGGTAGAATTATCGGAACGTCACCGTGTTTCGGAAATTTTCGGATGTGATGTACTGACGATAGAGAAAATGAGGCATTATTTATCGATAGAGGCCTTCAAAAAGCTGGAAAAAATCATGTCTGAAGGTGGAGTGATTGACAGGGGACTTGCTGATCAGGTGGCAGCAGCCATGAAAGCATGGGCTGTAGAAAAAGGAGCTACACATTACACTCATTGGTTTCATCCTTTGAATGGGGCTACTGCCGAGAAACATGACGGTTTCATTGATTTACAAAAGAACGGATCCATTATTGAAGCTTTTGACGGACGGATGTTAGTGCAGCAAGAGCCGGACGCTTCCAGTTTTCCTAACGGTGGTATCCGGAATACCTTTGAAGCACGGGGGTATACGGCTTGGGATCCGGGATCTCCTGCTTTTATTAACAATAATACTTTGTGTATTCCAACCGTATTTGTTGCTTATACCGGTGAGGCTTTGGATTACAAAACACCCATGCTGAAAGCTTTGGCATTGATTGATAAAGCGGCCGTTGGGGTATGTCAATATTTTGATAAGGATGTGCAAAAAGTGACTGCCACATTGGGATGGGAGCAGGAATATTTTTTAGTAGATGAAGCTCTTTTTAATGCGCGCCCGGATTTAAAATTGTGTGGGCGTACGCTGATGGGACATTCTGCTGCTAAAGACCAGCAATTGGAAGATCATTATTTCGGGGCTATTCCTGAACGGGTGAATGCCTTTATGGATGAATTGGAATATGAATGTCATCGTCTGGGCATACCGGCTAAAACCCGTCATAATGAATGCGCTCCCAATCAGTTTGAATTAGCCCCGATTTTTGAAGAAGCTAATCTGGCAGTTGATCATAATCAATTGTTGATGTCTACGATGAAAAGAATCGCTAAACACCATAAATTCAGGGTGCTTTTGCATGAAAAACCTTATAAGGGAATCAATGGGTCGGGAAAGCACAATAATTGGTCGTTATTGACAGATACGGGAGTGAATTTGCTGTCTCCGGGTAAAAATCCGAAGTCAAATATGCAGTTTCTGGTGTTTCTGGTAACTGCCACCAGAGCAGTATTGGAACAGGAGGCTTTGTTTAAAGCTTGTATTGTATCTCTTGGAAACGAGCGGCGTTTGGGAGGAGATGAGGCACCTCCTGTGATTATGTCTGTGTTTTTAGGCCAGCAGCTGGATTCTATCCTGGATGAAATAGAACAAAAGGTTAGTAGTAAAAAGATGAGTCCGGATGAAAAGACAGAATTGAAACTGAATGTAGGGAAAATTCCGGAGATTATGCGGGATAATACCGATCGTAACCGGACGTCTCCTTTCGCTTTTACCGGTAATCGTTTTGAATTCCGGGCTGTTGGTTCGTCTGCTAACTGTGGGGCTGCTATGATTGTACTAAATACGGCTGTGGCAGAGCAGTTGATTGCTTTCAAACAGGAAGTGGATGCTTTGATCGATAAAGGAGTAAAGAAGGATGAGGCAATCTTTCAGGTGCTTCGGAAATACATTATAGCCTGTAAAAAAATCCGGTTTGAAGGAAACGGATATAGCAAAGAGTGGAAAGAAGAAGCCCGGAAAAGGGGACTGTCGGTGGAAAGTGACTGCATCACTTCGTTGAAGGCATACCTGTCTCCCAAAGCGAAAGGCTTATTTGTTGGAAATGGTATTTTTACTGAGAGGGAGCTTGAAGCCCGTTATGAAATTAAAAATGAGATATACCTGAAAAAATTGCAGATAGAGTCCCGTGTATTGGGGGATTTGGCTTTAAACCATATTATCCCGACAGCAATCACTTATCAGAATACCCTGATCACAAATGTACGGGGATTGAAGGATATTTTGCCCGATGTGTATGCAGAAGTCGGAGAAGTACAATTGAAAGCAATTAAGGAGATTTCTACTCATATCAAAGAAATCCGTACTTTGGTCGATGAGATGACGGAGGCCCGTAAGTTGGCGAATCATACCTATCCCAATGAAGTGGAAAGAGCTGCTGTTTATTCGGAAACGGTTCTGCCTTATCTGGATAAGATCCGTTATCATATTGATAAATTGGAGTTATTGGTGGATGATGAGATCTGGCCTTTGCCTAAATACCGGGAATTGTTGTTTTTTAAATAGAATTTCTTTGAAATTCATAAGCTTACACAGAATTTTTTCTGTGTAAGCTAGAATATTTCAGGGAATTATTTCATGTTGAGTAACTCGTCAATATGAGTCCGGTCATTCCATAACCGTGGAACTTTGTGTTGCCCGCCTAATTTACCTTTCTCTTTTAACCAATCATTGAAAAGTCCCGGACGGGCGATGTGTAAGTGAAGGCGCTCCAAAGATAACATGCGTTTCGCTTCATAATCGGAATTTAGTTTCTGTAATTGTTGGTCAAGCAGGGTTGCGAATTCTTCCAAGTTTGCCGGAAGCGTTTTAAATTCGATCAGCCATTCGTGTGCTCCTTTTTTGCCTCCTTCCATAAAAACCGGAGCTGCTGTGAATTCAAAAATGTCGGCGCCGGTTTGTTCGCAGGCGTATTTCAAA
>URJC01000168.1 GCA_900548135.1 uncultured Odoribacter sp.
TAATAACCGCCAATCCCATCCCAAACGTTGGCTTTCCTTTTTTAATAAGGGGTCAAAAGGAGAAATGGTTCCCCGCTTGAGCAATGCGTATTTTGATGTGTGATGAGGTACAGATTGGCGATTGTTGAAATAACGTTTATAAAGATAATTGAGTTTTCCATTCTTTTGTACCAGTTTCAGCCAGTTATTGATCTCAGCAGTTAGCGAGCCGGCATCCGGATGGGTAGCCCAAGAGACAGAGATGTTTTCTTGTAATTTCAAAGAATAATCGATGTTTTTCATAGAAAAACCAGAAGCTTGGGCTACATTTTCATCAATCACAGTGTAATTGATTTTTCCGGTTTCTACTAAATGCATGAGGTCTTCATTGGAGTAATGGTCTATTTCAGTGATGTAGATATGGATGTTGAGAGAATCCTGGATTTGTTGGAGTGCTTTTTTATAGGAATCGGCACTTTTAGGGATGAAAATCTCCTTACCATCTAGTTCTGTCATGTTTTTAACAGGGATGTTTCCCCGGTTTTGGACTAGTACTTCTCCTGTTTGGAAAAAAGGTTGACTGAAACGAAGTTGCTCTTTACGTTCTGGAGTTTGAGTCATACTCACTGCCAACAGATCATAACGTCCTTCCTGTAAGCGCTGAATGGCTGTGTCAATATTATTGTTCACTTCTGTAATCTGGAGTTTAACCCCCAAATAGTTAGCGAAATCTTGAGCCAAATCATAGTGAAATCCACGGGTTATTCCCTGATAAACGTAATAGTCTGTTGTATTGTAAAAAGTAGAGACATCAAGAGTTCCTTTAGCTAGTATTTTTTCTAAACAAGAAGGTGCCGGTAATATAAATTCCGGGCTATCTTCTGGCTTTGATTGACAAGCGCAACAAAGAATAATAACAATATAAACGGCAATTTTACAGATTGTCATATGGTAAAGATAGCAAAAAGTGTGCTAATTTGCAAATGATTTCAATATTCTCGTGGATAAGGAGCTTTGGCTTTTTAATCAAAGAAATCCCATTGCAGACCGAATTTTAGCATACCCGGATTGATTGGATAATCAGCAGCACTGAAGAAATTACCATGATTTTTAATGTGATAATTGACATGTTCATACTTTACAAAAATGATTGCCCGTTTAATGTGCAGGTTCAGGAAAACATCAACCTTAGGATAATTGCCGGTCTTGTATTTACGTTGATTGTAAAATTGCATGATGGATGGCATGTAATTATCAGAATAGAATTTGGTATTGTAAAAAACATCAATACCTGTCTGCAATTGGAGCGCCCTTTTGAATAGATAATTTTGATAATAGTTATGAGAATAAACTGAAATAGCCGGAAGAGCAAGAATATCTTCCTGTGTACTCTTTTGAAAATATACATTTTGGTCGAAGTAGAAATTTCCGGCTTTGAACACTTCTTTTGCCCAGGCTGTCAGTACCATTAAAGTTTTGTTAGTTTGCTGAGGCATGGCTAAGGTGTCGAAATAGACGTAGCCGAAGATGTTACTAAAACCGACACCCAATTCTGTACGTAATCTTTTGTTGAGATAACGACCTTCCAACTGGATGGTTTTGATCGCTTTAAAGTCGTTTTCCCAGATGTTGTGGTTACCAACGTAACGGTCAAAAAAAGGATTGACACTTTTCAATTCGATCTTGGCATCTGCACGTAGCAAACTGCTTTTGTCCTGCCTTAGAGCTTGGCTGATGTACCCATCAATTTTAAAATTACCGGCATAATGACCTAATATGCATAGATGGCCTGCGACATCATAATTTAAAAGTGAACTACTGTCAATGTTGAAAATTCCCGCGTTGATGTAAGTACCTGCATAATTGGTGCGACCAAAACTTTCGGTGTGAGTGATGCTATCATATGCGGTACGCTGATGATAGTTTTCCAGTTTATAATTTAAACCAGCATAAAGTCCCGGCAAATATTTGTATTTAGGATGCTCGTTTAAGACAAATTTGGCAGAGACATCATAAATTTTGTTTTCAATGTGATCGTAAGTTTCTGTACTATCTATGTATGTGTTGGGAAAGAATTCATAGTTAATGGATTTTTCTTTATACCAGTGTTCGTTTCCCTCGGCTCTGAAATTGAAAACAGCCTTGGCTGGATAAGTATAGGAAGTGTCCGCTCCGTTAATGACTTCTTTTTCTTTGCCAATGTTATACTGGGCTTGAAGGTTGAAATTGGTATTCCGGTAACTGTTCCGGGCTTCGTTCCCATTTAGCCATATGGGCATATTTTCTGCTTTTTGATCGGTAGAATCGGTTACATATCCCCGTTCTTTAATACCTCCGTTTTCCTCGAAATGGCCATTGTTTTGATTCAGGAAAAAGGACAATATAGTACGCTCCTTTTCATAAGTAGAAAAAACAGAGAAATTGTAAGTTTTCGACTTTTGAGTAGAATAACGACCGTCACTGGATATCAGGTTATAGCGGATACCAGCACTCCACCACGGACGAATATTTTGTACATGCCACACATCCAGGAGATTCTCCGCCTTTCCTTTGCCCCCGCCTGTAAAATACCGTAAACGGGTGTAAGGGGTAGTGGTATTGTAATTTAAGGCATCATCCGGACGAAAAAGAAAAGCACGGATATAGGTCAATGGATAAAAGTCTTGTACTGTATTTCGGGTGATGAAAATATTCGCTTCATAGGGAGAAGGAAAATTACCTAAATAAGTATTTGAAATGCTTTTCTTGAAAATATAATTGAAATTGTACATTCCATCCATAGCTGTATCTAAGGGTATTTCTTGTGAATATACTCCGTTATGCAGCCATTTCCAGGTATGGCGCTTATGAGGTACATTGGATTCTGGAATGGAATCCTGCTTGTGCTCCTGCTCTTGCATTTCTTCTTCCCGGCCAAAAGTTCCGAAGTTGTCGAATTCATTCTGTGCCAGTCCTATAAGGTGTGAGAGCACTAATATTATGATACAGGCAAATTTTTTCATCGCTGCAAATATACGTAAACTTTTAAAACTCTCATAAATTAGTTACTTTTGTCCCTTGTAAAAACATGTTAATGTTTGAAATGCAGGTTATATCAATTGGATAATTTCATTTAGATACTATGGATAAAAATCAACACGTAACAGAATCCGAAGAAGAAAAATCTTTGAATTTCATCGAGCAGATCATTGAGGAAGAAATTGCTGCAGGTAAGAACGGAGGTAAAGTGCATACCCGTTTTCCGCCCGAACCGAATGGATATTTACATATCGGGCATGCAACTTCGATCTGTCTGAATTTTGGATTGGCTGCCCAATATAACGGTTCTTGTAATTTGCGTTTTGATGACACAAATCCTTCCAAAGAAGATGTAGAGTTCACTGATGCTATACAAGAAGATATCAAGTGGTTGGGATTTCAGTGGGATGGACCAGTTCATTATGCTTCCGATTATTTCCAACAATTGTATGATTGGGCGGAACAGATGATTCTGGAGGGAAAAGCTTATGTGGATGATCAGTCGGCTGAAGAAATCAGTGCTGGCCGGAAAACGGTGAATGAGGCCGGAGTAAACAGTCCCTATCGGGATCGGTCGGTGGAAGAAAATCTGGATTTATTCCGGCGTATGAAAAATGGGGAGTTTCCGGAAGGTAGTCGGGTATTGCGTGCAAAAATAGATATGGCAAGTGCCAATATGTTGATGCGGGATCCGATAATGTACCGTATTATATATTGTAGTCATCACCGTACCGGAGATCAGTGGTGTATCTATCCGATGTATGATTTCACCCATGGGCAAAGTGATTATCTGGAAGGAATTACCCATTCGATTTGTACTTTGGAATTTGAAATTCACCGTCCTTTATATAATTGGTTCCTGGATCAGTTGACCCATACTGCATATCGTCCGCGGCAAATAGAATTTGCCCGCCGGAATTTGAATTATACGGTGATGAGCAAACGACGGCTGCTTGAATTAGTGCAAAAGAAATATGTGGCAGGATGGGATGATCCACGGATGCCAACCATTTGTGGGTTAAGGCGTAGAGGATATACTCCTGAATCAATCCGTATGTTTGCAGAGAAAGTAGGGGTTGCACGCCGCGAAATTGTAGTGGATATGGCACTTTTGGAGTATTGTGTGCGGGAACATTTGAATAAAACAGCTCCCCGGGTGATGGCAGTACTTGATCCCGTGAAAGTGGTTTTGGATGATTATCCTGTTGGACAGGTAGAATATATGGAAATTGAAAATAATCCTGAAGATTTGGCTGCAGGTACTCGAAAGGTAGCTTTCTCACGGGAATTTTATATTGAAAGGGATGATTTTATGGAAGATGCCCCCAAGAAATTCTTCCGTATGACACCAGGACAGGAAGTGCGTTTGAAAGGTGCTTATATTATTAAATGTGTAGGAGTTGAGAAAGATGAGAGAGGAAAAGTGACTTTGATTCATTGTACTTATGATCCGGATTCGCGCAGCGGTAGTGGAAGTGAGGCAAGTAACCGTAAAGTTAAGGGTACTTTACATTGGGTGGCGGCGGACGACGCTATTGAAGCTGAAGTGCGCCTGTATGATCGGCTGTTTAAAGATGAAGATCCCGCCGGACATAAAGACATCGATTTTAAGGAATTTATCAATGAAGAGTCTTTGAAGGTATTGAAAGGATGTAAACTTGAATCTGGTTTGAAAAACGCCAAGCCCGGGGACCGCTTCCAATTCCAGCGGTTAGGTTATTTCTGTGTTGATCTGGATTCCAAGGAAGGAGAATTGGTGTTTAACAAAACCGTTGGGCTAAAGGATACTTGGGCGAAAACTCAAAAGGCATAAAAAAGACAAGAATCAAAAATTCAGATACTCAGTTGTTCTGAAGTGCTGTAAAAGATTTTGGATCTAGTTTGTTAATATAAGGTATAATGCAAACAAAGAAGTTTAAGAAGGAGTTCAGATCCTATTTGCTGATAGCATTGGGGATGTTAATTTATGCTGTGGCAGCCCTGGGCTTTTTGGTGCCTCACAAGATTGTGGGCGGTGGTGCTACGGGTTTGAGTACGATAATCTATTATCTGACCGATAAAACAATTCCTGTTGGTATAGGTTACGGATTGATTAATATCCTGCTTGTTGGGATTGCTTTGAAAGTGTTGGGACCAAAATTTGGGTTAAAAACAGTCTTTGCTATTATTGTGGGTAGTACTTTCTTAAGTATTTTACAGCCTTTAATCCCTGAGGCTTTTGTGAGTGACAAATTTATGAGTTCCATTATTGCCGGTATGTTGACAGGTATTGGTATTGCTGTGGCTCTATCAGAAGGAGGAAGTACTGGAGGAACGGATATCGTGGCCATGATTGTTACTAAATACAAAAATGTTAGCCCGGGTAAGATGATAATGTATTGCGATTGTGGGATTATTGCTTGTAGTCTGTTCATTAATTTCAATATAGAGGGATTGATGTATGGATATGTGATGATGGGGGTTGTTTCGTTTACAGTGGATTTTGTATTGACGGGTAAAAAACAGTCGGCTCAATTGTTTATTTTTACGGAGAAATATGATCAGGTGGCAGAAAGAATTACCGAAGAAGTGAATCATGGAGTAACTGTAGTGGATTGTAAAGGTTGGTATAGTGGACAAGCTAAGAAAATGTTGATTGTTGTTGTTCGGAAGAATGAAGCAATTGATGTATTGAGAATAGCCAAACAAGTTGATCCGAATGTATTTATGACGATGAATACAGTCATGGGGGTGTTCGGAAAAGGATTTGAAGAACTCAAAGGGGTAAAATAAAAGAAGATTCTGGCAATTTTGTTATTGAAAATCAGCATCTTGTGCGGGATGATTTATTTTTTTCAAAAAAAGTGTAAAAAAAATTTGGAAATGGTATTTAAATGATGCTAT
>URJC01000169.1 GCA_900548135.1 uncultured Odoribacter sp.
TCACCCCACAAGCTTATGCAAAGCCTGAGCCATTCCCTCAGAAAGAATGTCTTTTACGTATCCGGCAACAGTTGGGATCAAAGGAAGTACTACAGTCAGGTCTTCCTCCCAAATTTGACTTTTGACAATCTTCTCCACCGTTCCGTTAATATCGTTCATATCCCAATTTTCCCGGATAAGTGCTACATATTCAGGAGTATCCTCCACCTTGAAATCTACCTCGCTTTTTCCACTATATAACACGAATAAAGAAGCCAGAGAAAATAAACTATATTTTGCCACTTTATCGGCTTTCAGAAAATTATCCTTTACAGTAGGAAAGTTACGTACCTCCCATTTCGACAGGGAATTCAAGCAGATTGAAGCCAGCATATGCTTGATATACGGATTATAAAAACGCTCTAATATCCCTGCTGCAAAAGTCTTCAAGTCATCCATCGGTTCATCAATCATGGGCAACACTTCTTCATTGACCATGGTAGTGACAAACTTCTCAATCGCAGGCGTATTAAAAGCGTCCATAACGGTCTGGCACCCCAGCTGCAACCCCAGGGTTACCATCCCAGTATGTGAACCATTCAGGATACGTACTTTCTTATCCCGGAAAGATTTGATACTCGGCATATACAACACATGCAATCCGGCTTTTTCTAATGGAAATACCTCCCGCACCTTCTGATAACCTGTCCCGCCGATGGCCCACAAATGATAGAATTCAGCTTTTACAACCAGCTTATCCCGGTATCCTATTTCTTCCTGTATTTCCTGGATAGTATCTTTGGGGAAGCCCGGGACAATACGATCCACCAGGGTATCACAAAACTGACAGTTTTCCTCTACCCAATTGATAAAATCCTCTCCTAACCGATGATACCTGGCATGTTTAATCACGTATTCATGCAAAGTAGAACCATTATTCTCTATCAATTCACAGCAAATAATGACTAATCCTTTGGAGGGATCACCATTAAAATGTTTATAACGTTTGTATAACAAAGCAGTCATTTTACCCGGATAAGTCTTCGGAGGACATGCAGTGAGATCATCCCCTTCCTCATAACGGATTCCTGCTTCTGTCGTATTCGAGATGGTTATCTGTAAATCCGGACTCAGGAAATACTGTTCATATTTCTCATACTCTACATAAGGATTGAGAACATCCACGACAGATTTCACCAGATGAATATCTTTAACTGCCTTTCTATTTTCGATTCCCTCCAGATACACGTGATACAAACAATCCTGGCTTTTAATACGGTCAATCATCCCCAGCACTGCCTTTCTTCCGGCTTCATCTTCCGGCAATATCGGTTGTACAATAACCACTCCATGATGCATTACTCCGGCTTCATTAGCTTTATCAATCATCCAATCCACAAAAGCACGCAGGAAATTCCCTTCGCCAAATTGTAATATCCGCACCGGAAGCTCTGGTTTCTGAACAGTTTGTTTATTTAACTCTTTCATTTTAACAGCAGTAATACATAGCAGGGTTACAGGAGAAATTCCCCTGTAACCTCATTGTTTTATTCTACAACAATAGGCTTGTACTTCGGCACCAAAGACTTCATCACCAACCAACCAACCAGATAGGCAACAGCGCATACACAAAAAATAACGAAATACCCGGCAGGTTTACCAACAAATCCAAAGAAAGTCATATTTGTTTCACCAGCATATACAAACAAATCACCGGCAACCCACTGCAGAATCATAGAACCGACACCACCAGCCATACCACCGATACCTGTGATGGTTGCAATAGCCGATTTAGGAAACATATCACCGACAGTTGAGAATATATTAGCTGACCAGGACTGATGAGCAGCCCCACCAATACCGATCATAATAACAGGTAACCAGGGAGAAATAGTACCCAGAGGCTGTGCCAACAATACCAACAAGGGGAAAAAAGCAAAGATCAGCATGGCACGCATACGCGCAGCATAAGGATCCAAACCGGTCTTCTTCATAATAATAGTCGGAAGCTTACCACCGTATATAGAAAGCATGGTAATCGCATACAATGTAAAAATCAATCCCATACCCAAACCGTCGGAAGTCTTGATACCAAACTGAGTGTTCAGGTAAGAAGGAGTCCAGAATAAGAAAAACCACCACACTCCATCGGTCATAAACTTACCAAAAGCAAAAGCCCACGTTTGCTTGTAAGTAAAGGCCTGCACAAAAGACATTTTTTTCTCGGGAGCCCCCGTTGTCTGAACATTTTCGTCCGGGTCCTGTTCAATATAATCCAGTTCTGCCTGGTTCACATACTTACTCTTATGAGGCTCATCATACATAAATACCCAGAATCCCATCCAGACAAAACCCAAAGCACCAATAACGATAAAAGCCATTTCCCAGCCGTTACCTATTCCTATTCCCTGAAAATATTTTGCCAGCAAAGGAATAGTCAACGGCGCAAATAAGGCACCGATAGAAGCACCGGCATTAAAAATACTGGTTGCAAAAGCACGGTCTTTTTTCGGAAAATATTCAGCAGTCACCTTAATAGCTGCAGGGAAGTTACCAGCCTCACCAAGAGCCAGGATACAACGCGCAACAATAAAGCACCACATACTGATTGTTGCAATCAAGGTCACTGTCGCCCCTGTAGCCGATACTAATTCAGAGGCATTATGAAATCCCAGCCAGGATTCAGTCACTTTACCACATAAAGCATGTGCACAAGCTCCTGCGGACCATACTCCAATCGCCCAAAGGTACCCTTTCTTTGTTCCCATCCAGTCGATAAACCGACCTGCAAACAACATACAAATAGCATATACAATGGAGAATATTGAAGTGATCTTACCATAATTGGCCTCATCCCAATGGAATTCCGGCTTAATAAATTCATCCCAGGTTAAAGAAAGAACCTGACGGTCCATGTAGTTCACTGTAGTTGCAATAAACAACATTCCACACATCCACCAACGCCAGTTAGTCATAATGCTTTTTTTCGAATCGATAGCCATGTCTTACCCCCTTGCTTTTTGAATGTAAGACAATGCATTCCGGCTCAATTCAGTGATTTTATCCCATTCTGCTGCAGCAATCACCTCTTTCGGAAATAAGTTAGACCCCATTCCAACACAAGTTACCCCTGCTTTTACCCAGGCTGTCAGATTTTCTTCGGTCGGTTCAACCCCACCCGTCACCATCAGCATAGACCATGGCATCGGAGCTTTTACATTCTTCACAAACGAAGGCCCGCCAACATTACCGGCAGGAAACACCTTGCAAAGATCACATCCGACTTCCTGGGCGAAACCGATTTCGGAAACCGAACCGCAACCAGGTGTATACGGGATCAAGCGGCGGTTACAAACCTTTGCAACTTCAGGATTAAACAGCGGACCAACCACAAAATTAGCCCCTAACTGTATATACAAAGCAGCAGTAGCCGGATCCACCACTGACCCTACTCCCAAAATCATGTCAGGACACTCTTTTGCAGCATATTTCACCAGCTCAGCAAATACCTCCTGGGCAAAATCACCGCGGTTAGTAAACTCAAATGCACGAACACCACCTTCATAACACGCCTTCAATACATTTTTTGCAATGTCAATGTCCTTGTGATAAAAAACCGGAACCATTCCGGTTTCTGCCATTACAGATAAAACCTGTAATTTTGAAAATTTAGCCATCTTATTTAAATTTTAGATTCAAGAAATTCAGACTTCAAATTATAAATTATTATCTACTTACCCTCCCACTGCAAATCATAAACCTTATAACGCAGATTAAAAATTAAAAAACTTTTTCGCGTTATTATAGGCAATATCTTCAACCATCCGGCCGATAAATCCGATCTCACTTGCCGGAAGTAAGCCACTTTCAACATCATTACCAAGCAAATTACACAAGGTGCGCCGGAAATACTCATGCCGGGGATACGATAAGAAACTCCGGGAATCAGTCAGCATACCTACAAAACGGCTCAGCAACCCTAACAAAGACAAAGCGTTCATCTGCTTTTCCATGCCATCTTTCTGATCCAGGAACCACCAACCTGAACCAAACTGTATCTTCCCGGCAATTTCACCATCCTGGAAATTACCCACCATCGTTGCAATTACTTCATTGGCACAAGGATTCAGGTTATAAAGAATGGTTTTTGTCAATTTTCCCTGTAAATCCAATTTATCCAGAAATTTTGCCAAGGATTTGGCCGTATTAAATTCGCCGATAGAATCAAAACCGGTATCAGGCCCCAACTGGCGGAACATTCGCGTGTTATTATTCCGGATAGCCCCGTAATGAAACTGCTGGGTCCAGCCAGTTTCCCAATCCATAATGGCAAATTCGGTCAGCATCGCCGATTTGAATTTCAGGATTTCTTCTTTCGTCAGCCCTGTCCCTCCGTATACTTTATTAAATATAGACTCAATTTCAGCCTGAGTGTAATCTGATGCGTAAAATTCCTCAATCCCATGGTCAGAAAGACGGCAACCTACCAAAGCAAAGAACTCATGCCGCTTACGCAAAGCTTCAATCATATCCGCATACTTACTGATAGTCACTCCGGACACCACTGATAGTTTCTCCATATAAGCCCTGAAATCTGCCGGGACCTCAACAGCCATCGCCTTATCCGGACGCCACGTTGGCAACACTTTCACTTTAAAACCATCTGCCTTGCATTTCAAATGATATTCCAGGCTATCCACCGGATCATCAGTCGTACATACCGTTTCAACATTGTATTTCAACATCAGTCCACGCGCACTATATTCCGGTGTCCGCAATTTTGCAGTACATTCATCATAAATTTCTTTGGCAGTAACAGGATTAAGTAACTTATTTACACCAAAAGCAGTCTTTAATTCCAGATGAGTCCAATGATACAATGGATTGCGCATAGTGTACGGAACGGTCTCTGCCCATTTTTCAAACTTTTCCCAATCCGTAGTTTCTTTACCGGTGATATAACGTTCATCAATACCATTAGTACGCATAGCCCTCCACTTATAATGATCTCCTTCCAACCAGATCTTTGACAAATTATCAAACTGATGATCGTTGGCAACATATTCAGGTATCAAATGACAGTGATAATCTATAATCGGCATTTTTGCCGCATGCTCATGATAGAGCTTTTCGGCCGTCGCTGTCTGCAGCAAAAAATTGTCGTCATTAAAATTTTTCATGCAACTATTATTTAGAATATTTAACTTATTTTATTGTTTGTCTGGATTTAAAATCTTTTTTCCACGCTTTTTTCCTCTTATTTCAGATCAAAAAGCCAATAGAAAAAAACATAACATTCACTTCTCCTGCCTCTCAAAAATCACTTTTTCCTGTTTTTCTCTTTCTCAAACGTTACAAATTCTGCTCTATCGATTGTACAAATTTTCTACTATTGATACGAACCTCCTCAAACACAATATTTTCAACACTTATTATTTTATTTCCACCCTTCTTTTGTACACCGTCAAAGATACAATTTTTTATAAAAGTATGCACACCTATGTTCTGGTAAGCTCGTTTCCAATCTACTACGGAAGTTTATCACATTATATAACGTAGTCTGAATGTATACCTTATTGCGGAACTGTAGATAAAGAAAAACCGGAAACTTCAGGCATATCTTGAAATTCCCGGATGGTTTTACAATTTCATTTTTTCACATAAGCATCTGCTTTTTCCCTCATCCGGGAAGAACGCTTCGCACTATCCGGATGACTGGAAAACATTTTCTGAAATTTAGAGGCTTGTTGTCCATCGGACAGATTATTCAGCTTTTCCAAAGCGTTTGCCATGCCATAAGGATCAAAACCATATTTTATACAGAATTCAAAACCATATTCATCTGCTTCAGTTTCCTGTTTTTGTGAAAACTGGGCATTTGATAACGCCTGAGCAATATC
>URJC01000170.1 GCA_900548135.1 uncultured Odoribacter sp.
ATCCAACATTACCCAATAGCTTTATACGAAAACCGGAAAGTAGAAAAAATAGAAATTAATGGGAAGGAAAAAATACTCACTGTTTCTGGAGGAGAAAAATTTATTGCCCCGGCCGTTATCATAGCAACTGGTGCTAAATGGCGTCGTCTAAATATACCAGGTGAAGAACAGTATATCGGTAAAGGTGTTGCTTTTTGCCCTCATTGCGACGGTCCTTTCTACAAAGATAAACATGTTGCTGTCATAGGAGGAGGAAACTCTGGCATAGAAGCAGCCATAGATCTGGCCGGAATTTGTTCCAAAGTAACAGTATTTGAATTCCTGCCTGAATTAAAAGCAGACCAAGTATTGCAAAAAAAGGCCCAAAGTCTTCCGAATGTTGAAATCTTTGTAAACTCACAAACAACAGAAATCATCGGAGACAATAGTAAAGTTACCGGAATCAAAGTAAAAGACCGAAATACAGAGGAAGAAAAAATAATAGCATTAGACGGTATCTTTGTACAAATCGGACTGGCAGCTAATAGTGGTATCTTCCAGGAGCTGGTGGTTACCAACCAAGTGGGAGAAATTATCATTGATACCCATTGCCGGACAAATATACCAGGGATTTATGCAGCAGGAGATGTATCTACAGTACCTTACAAGCAAATTGTGATCTCCATGGGCGAAGGAGCAAAAGCAGCTTTATCAGCTTTTGAAGACCGGATTCGGGGTATTGTATCCCCCAACTAATTTTGCTTGTCATTCCGGAATATAGTTTAAATCCGGAATGACAAATACAACTACAACCTCCTGCTCAAAATAAGAACATAAATAAGCATAACAAAATTTTTCTATCCCCAATTGTCACGTAAAATACTCAGTTCCTGACTTCCGCCATCACCAATACACCCCCAACTGAAAAGCCCTTTTCTATAAGGAAAAGACTACTGAATAGATATTGTTAAATTATTTATCAAGAAATAAATGACCGTGTAGAATCCCGTACAATCAAGTCATTTTTCCACAATTTTGTTTCCGTTTCTCCAGATTTTTTACCTTCTATACGATCTATCAACAAATGAACGGCATATCGTCCTATTATTTCCCCCTTACGTTCTACAGTTGTTAAAGAAGGAGAAACCACTTCCGCAATCGGTTCATTTCCATATCCGCATACAGCCATATCCCGTGGTATTTGGAATCCCAGATGTTGAACCACCGACATAACCCGGACAGCACTTTGATCATCGACAGCAAAAATACCATCAATGTTATAATGTTCGATCCAACTCCCGACAATTTTATCTATCTGGTCTAAATCATGATATTCAACGATCAGATTTCTATTAACAGGTAAGTGGTGATCCAGTAAGGCCTGTACATACCCCATCTGACGCTTCTGCGCCCATACCCATTGAGGAGATGCCGCTAAATGAGCTATTTGTTTACAACCACTTTCAATCATATAATTCATGGCTATACATGCCCCATAATAATCATCTTCAGCAACCCGGTCTACATTCAGATGACCTGATATACGTTCCAGAAAAACCAGAGGTAACCCCATAGCCTTCAATTCCTCAAAATGAATCGTATCAATCGTTGTTCTGGCAGGAACGACCAGTAAGCCATCAATACCTGATTTTTGTATAATACGACAAATTTCTATTTCCTTTTTACATTTTTCCTGACTTTCAAATACAACAATCTTATAATTTTCTTCATAAGCATAGGAAATAATAGCATGTAACACCCTGGCATAATAATAGTCAGTAATTTCCGGGACAATGACAGCAATTAGCCTGAATTTATGATTCCTTAGCCCCATTGCCAACGCATTGGGACGATAGTGCCATTTTTTTGCTAAAGCTTTTACCCTTTCCTGAGTTGACTTACTGATATCGGGATGCCCTTTCAAAGCCCTTGAAACTGTGGATGGAGCCAAATTTAGTAAACGGGCTAACTCTTTTAATGTCATAGGAGAAGCCATATTCAAATCTTTATTATAACCTCTCCTATAACGTGCTCTATATAATAAAAGTTTCAGAAATCGATTTCTGCATTTTTGTTTGCAAAATCAAGCTAATAAAGTACACAAATCCAGAAGAAGATATAGTTTTGAAAGTAAATTTGTGGTGAAGCCATAAATATTATTTACATTTATACAGAAATTAAGAACATGTTATTCAATAAAAATTTAAGTAAGTATAATCATTTTACGACAAAACAGTTTCATAAAATACTGTTATACAGCAAAATATAACAAGAAGAAAGCAACAGTCCATTTGTAATGCAGAAAAACGTCACATACGATTTAAAAATTCTGATTTTTTAGTAAGTTTGTCCCTGTCCCCTTGATAAGAGAGGCAATTGTCTAGAAATAGAATTTAATCGTTATTTATTATTCTTGTCAGAGAAACCGCCAATTTTCGAACAAAAGCAGGAATATACAAGTGACGTTCGTGCATAAGCGTGGACTGTTGTGTTTTTTGCTTTTAGGCGCTTGGCGGTGCCATCTGACAAAAACACAATCAGGACACGCTTTAATTTTGAACTAAACTACGATTAAAATGAACATTTACCCGGAAGAAATAGAGATTCTCTTTATGAGCTATGCACAAATCTCTTTTAAAACTGAAATAGCGGCAAATGAATTAGAAATAAATTGGGGAGACGGACAAATTTCAATCTACCGGAATCAATCTTATTACATGATCACCCATACTTATTCTAATGAAGGTTTACGAAAAATCCATATATCCGGTAGTAAAATAACTGAACTAAATCTTTCAGGATTAAGTTTAGTCTCCTTAATTCTTCATTGTCCTTATCTGGAATACCTGAATTGTTGCCGTAATGAATTAAACAAATTAGATCTTTCAAATTGTCCGCTCCTTGAAGAATTATATTGCAATTCAAATAATATTGTTTCTTTGAATTTATCCGGTCTGCCTCACCTTCAGCAAGTAAATGCAGCTTACAATCTTTTAGAAAAACTGGACATTTCAGATTGCCAAACGTTAAACTATTTGCATTGTAGCAATAATCACCTGACCTATTTAAAATTAGGTTCTAATCATACTCTTTTGTATCTGGACTTAAGTAATAATTTATTAGAAAAAGAAACATTGAATGAAATTTTCAGGCAATTTAAACGAGTTTTAAAACACCAGATTATTTATTACCTCCAGAATCCGGGATCGGATTTTTGTGATACCAAAATCTTACAGCTCAAGGCTTATCCAAGATAATTATTAGTATACTTTTTAGTCCATAGCTTTTACTTTCTCAGGGAAAAAATATAACTTTGCAACTCGTAAATTTTACAATATTAAGGAATTAAATAACAATATACTATGGGAAGAGCGTTTGAATATCGCAAAGCACGTAAGTTAAAAAGATGGGGCAATATGGCCCGCACATTTACCAGAATCGGAAAAGAAATCGATATTGCCGTAAAAGCCGGTGGTCCCGACCCAGCAAACAATACCCGTCTTCGTATTCTGATCCAGAATGCAAAAGCCGAGAATATGCCTAAGGAAAATGTTGAACGTGCCATCAAACGCGCTATTTCCAAAGACACCTCTGATTACAAAGAAGTCACTTACGAAGGATATGCACCTCATGGCATCGCTATCGTCGTAGAAGCAGCCACAGACAACAACACCCGGACCGTAGCGAATGTACGTCATGCATTTACCAAGTTCGGGGGTTCGCTAGGAACGACCGGTTCACTCGACTTTATGTTCGACCGGAAGTGTGTATTCAAAATTAACAAACCGGAAAATTTCGATCCGGATGAATTCGAACTGGAAATGATCGACTACGGAGTAGACGAAATCTTCGAAGACGAAGATGGAGTAATCAATCTCTATGGTTCGTTCGATGCTTACGGAAATATCCAAAAATACCTGGAAGAAAATAAATACGATATCGTCAGCGGAGAATTCACCCGTATCCCTACCGATACGAAAGCATTGACCCCTGAACAAAGAGCAGAAGTAGATAAAATTTTGGATAAACTGGATGAAGATGATGATGTGACCAACGTTTACCACAACATCAAAGAAGATTAATTCAGATTATCTTTGCAGAATTAAAAAATTTGTTGCATATTTGCACCCGCAAAACCGGATTTCCAGTATGCAACAAAATGACTTCGTAGCTCAGCTGGTAGAGCAATTGACTCTTAATCAATGGGCCGAGGGTTCGAGCCCCTCCGAGGTCACGGAAAACAAGCCATTTACGAAAGTAGGTGGCTTTCTTTTTATACTGATTTTTCTACTGTTTAAGCAAGTTGTTTTAACTAACTAACAATCATGTCCCGGGAGGATTCAGGGAACGGCCGAATTAATTACAATGATGACTCCGGCCAACCAATAGCCCGGATTTCTCATATCCGGCACTAATGTATCCTGAAACCCGTAGCATACAACTACCTTTACCGGACGAGGCAATGTTGCCTCAGTTAAAATTATTAATATCATGATAATAGGTTATCTACGTGTCAGCACGGAAAAACAACATCCGGCCAACCAGCAGGATGAAATCAGGCGTTTTGCCGAAAGTAAACAACTCATCGTCAATCATTGGGTCACAGAAGTTGCCAGCGGTAAAAAGAGCGAACGCGACCGCAAACTGGGCGTACTGTTACGCCGACTTAAACGAGACGACACACTGATCGTCACGGAAATTTCGCGTCTGAGCCGGACGCTCACGGATATCATGGCGATTATGGGCAAATGTCTGGAAAGAGGAATAAATCTTTATACGACCAAGGAAGGCTACTCGTTCGACAACACGATCAACAGCAAAGTTCTGTGTTTCGCTTTCGGATTGGTGGCGGAGATCGAACGTAACCTTATCTCTATGCGTACACGCGAAGCGTTGGCACTACGGCGTGCGGAGGGAATGGTTTTGGGACGGCGCCACGGTAGCTATACCAAGATGAACGTACTGATCAAGAATCGACAGGTCGTTATTGCGATGCTTAATAAGGGAAAGTCCATAAGCGATATTTGCAAACATTTCGATCTTTCGCGCGATACGTTTGCCAAATTCAGGATGAAATACCCATCTGTCCAGAAGGCGTTGGACAAAAAAGAACAACTTAGAATCAGTCGATTTAAAAATAAACAAATCAATGTTTAAGAAATGACGGAAATTCGGGTATATCACCGGATTCCCGCTCGATTTGACAGAAAGCCGCCATAACTATCCTCCTTTATGTGTTTATACGTTGATTAAAACGTTGGTTTTCAACCACAAATTTATATCGTTTTTAGTATATGTACAAGATTAATATATAATATTTTTATAATCAAAGAATTATGATTGCCCATATGTGCCGTTATATGGTTTTATACCATGTATTATTCGTCCGAGGCGTTCAGAGGAACGTTTAAACAAGATAGACACAAAGGATAACATCCAAGTTTATCGTTGGTTAGAAGTATTAATCCAATGATATTTGAATGTCGAATGAAAAAAATCTTATTCTTTCTATTTACCTGTGCATTGGCCATTGGAAGCGTGCAGGCACAGGAAGCGGCGGATTCTATAAAAATCTATTATCGCCGCGGGTACCGTAATGTCGACCCTTCATTCCGGGACAATCGGTCACAGCTGGAGTATTTCTTAAATTCGATCAGCGCGACATTAAAAAACGACCGTATAGAAAAGATCGTCATCCGTTCATATGCCTCTCCCGACGGAACGGTGCAGGCAAACGAACAATTGGCGGCCCGGCGGGCGGAAGAGCTGAAAGCCTATCTTGTCCGCGAAGGAAACGTACCTCCCCATCTGATCGAACATCACGCCGAAGGTGTCGCATGGAACATGCTACGGGAGCAAGTCGTAGCATCCGACATGGCA
>URJC01000171.1 GCA_900548135.1 uncultured Odoribacter sp.
TGTTACCATGAGCTGTAACTAGTATTTGGTCAGCAATTTTAAGGGAGGGAAAGATTTCTTTTTTCCAATAAGGTAAGATACGTTCGACAGTATCTTTCAAAGATTCCGTTTCAGGCAATAAGGCTGACGGTACATCTTTATATCTGGGATCGAATCGGGGATTCCGTGGATCTTCCGGTGATAAGGCCGGGGCCGGAATATCATAACTTCGCCGCCAAATCAATACTTGTTCGTCACCGTATCGGGCAGCAGTCGCACTTTTATTGAGTCCTTGCAAAGCCCCGTAATGTTTTTCGTTCAACCGCCAGTTTTTCTCTACCGGAATCCAATCCTGGTCTAAACGGTCAAGTACATAATTCTGTGTTTTGATGGCTCTTTTCAGATAAGAAGTATAGGCTTTGTCGAATACAAACCCCTTTTCTTTCAGTAAATCTCCGGCTTTGATGGCTTCTTGAATCCCTTTGGGAGATAAATCAACATCTGTCCAGCCGGTAAATTTGTTTTCTTGGTTCCACAGACTTTCTCCGTGGCGTAATAGAACGATCCTTTTCATCTTTTTAGTATTTTATCTTTTAGAATCATACGACTGGAGGCAACATGGGTTTGGAAATAACCAAAAAAGAAAAAGAAAAAATCACCTTATCCTAATTAAAAGATATGTGAAGTAAGGGTATTCAAATTTCCGGAGCCTGCAAGAAAGAAATATTAGGAATGGTTTTCATAAGGAAGGTTAACTTGAAATGATCAGAAATTACAAAAACAGTCCTCCTCACGGAAGACCGTTTATTATTTCCTATTCCTTTATTTCTTGAAATACCTGTTATACAGACCTTCAAAACCTTTACCGTGACGGGCTTCGTCTTTACACATTTCGTGTACGGTGTCATGAATGGCGTCCAGGTTCAATTTTTTAGCCAACGTAGCTATCCGTTTTTTGTCTTCACAAGCACCAGCTTCTGCTTCCATTCTCTTTTTCAGGTTGGTTTCAGTATCCCACACACATTCACCTAACAATTCACAGAATTTAGCTGCATGTTCTGCTTCTTCCCAGGCATAACGCTTGAAAGCTTCTGCTACTTCCGGATATCCTTCACGGTCAGCCTGACGGCTCATAGCCAGATACATTCCAACTTCCGTACACTCTCCGTTAAAATGTGCCTTTAAACCTTCCAGCACTTCAGCATCCACTCCTTTAGCCACCCCGATTACATGTTCGTCTACAAACGTCAGGGCACCCTCATTTTCTACTAATTCTTTGAATTTACTTCTCGGAACTTTACATTGCGGACAAAATTCCGGAGCTTCTTCACCTTCATGTACATAACCACATACAGTACAAATAAATTTTTTCATGACGTTTTTGATTTTATTGATTAATATTATTTTGTGGATTACATTCCACCGTTTTATTATTACAATTTTTACAATATCCTTTATAATATAAATGACTTTCTGTAATAAGAAAATCTCCGATCTGGCTGACATTCAAAAGTTCCGTTTGCTTCACCAACGGAATATCCCATACATGATAACATCCCAGACAAAGAAAGTGAGCATGGCAAGAAGTGTCGATATCGAAACGGACATGTTTATCGTCAATCATCAATGCAAATACAAGTCCTTGTTCAGTAAACAATTTCATTGTATTGTAAACTGTCGTCCTGGATAAAGTTGGTACTTTGATATATAACGCATTGTAAATTTCATCAGCAGTAGGATGAATCCGGTTCTTCATCAGATATTCTACAATAGCAATCCGCTGAAGGGAAGGTTTTATTCCGTATTTTTGTAAATATTCCTGAGCTGATATAAATGTATTCATTACTAAATTGTAATTAGTACAAATTTTAATTGAATACAAAATTAGATCCTTTTTAGTAAAAAACAAATAAATCAAGTATTTTTTATTGAAAAAATATTTTTCCGGAATTTCTGTTTATTCCCCAATTAATGTTTAGTTTTGTCACATGTTTTTTGTAGGAATTTCAGCACATTTGTTCATTTACCTGCTTGTACCTGCTTTTCTGGTAGTTTGTTTCTACTTTAAAGGCATTGCAGGTCCTTCGGAAGTGGCAGGCTCATTTCCGGAAACAGTGGTTTATGAGCATGTTATGCATCGTTATTCTGAAAAGACCTATGTTTATCAGCTTCAAAAACAACAACAGGTTTTTCAACCCAAAGTTGAAAATAACACAAAATTTGTGCCCCTGTCTTTTGGTATTTGCTTCCCTCCTATTTTTTACCTCCCGCCGGCAATCACATGCACGGCATTAAGAGCTCCTCCTGTTTCCCTGGTCATGTAGCGTTTATCTGATAACGCTCAAACTTCATGTACTTTGTAGTCCGGATCAAAAGTACATACCGGAAGGATATCAAATGTCCGGTCTATCTTTATTTATCGTTTTGTTTATGCGTTTACTATTCAGTATTATTATTTTAATCTATTGTACTTCCGTTTTTTCACAAGGTACAATGATGTTTTCAACAGTTGATTCAACTTATAGTACGATCAGGGAATTGCAGGAAGTCATTGTAACAGCCGAAAAACGGGAATTACGTCCTGGTAATATTCCAACAGCTTTAACAGTAGTGAGTTCCAGAACAATTCCTGGTGAGAATAACCCGGATTTACGAAACATTTCTGGTATAGTTCCCAATTTTTACATGCAGGAAGGAGGTTTAAAACTCTCTACACCCATTTATATCCGTGGGATCGGAACTGTTTCAGGAACTCCTCCTGTCGGATTATATGTAGACGGAGTTCCGGTTTTTGATAAAAATGCCTTTGTATTTGATTTGTATGATATTCGTCAGATTGAGGTCTTGCGGGGTCCACAAACCACCCTTTACGGACGCAATAGCATTAACGGCCTGATCAATATCAATACTTTTGCTCCTAATGATAGGTTCTCTATACAAGCAAAAGCCGGATATGCCAGTTATGAATCTCAAAGTTATAGCCTGGTTGCCAATATTCCCTGGAAAATGATATATCAGAAATTGTCATTTTCATACAATAAATCAAGAGGGTATTTTAAAAACCGTTTCGATGATTTCCGAAAATCCAATCCTTCTGATTCATATAATCTTCGCTATCAAGGGAATGTTTATACTAAAAGAGACTGGAAACTGATATTTGGTTTAAATTATAATAATTCTTTTGATGGTGGATATGCTTATCATGCACTGGATTCTTTAAAACAAGACCGTTATGTAGTGAATTACAATACCCCTTCTTCTTATGACCGGGAATTATTATCTTCTCATCTCAATTTAAGAAAAAGATGGGGCCGTCTGGCCTTTAATTCGGTAACATCTTATTCCTGGTCGAAGGACAAACAGATTCTGGATGCTGATTTCACCTATTGGGATGTTTTTGATAATAACAAAAAATCCCAACAGCATCTGGTGACTCAGGAAATTAATTTGCAATCTGTCCAGGATCAGAAAATCAATTGGACAGCAGGAGTTTTCGGATTTTACAAAGACCTGACTAATAATTATCAGGCCAATTTCGGAAAAGACAAAGCTTATCTACTTCCGATGGCTCTTGACAAAGCCCGGTATCATAACAACACAATAACTTGGGGGATAGCAGGATACGGGCAAATCGCAATAGAGGAACTATGGGCAGGTATGACTTTTACTGCCGGTATCCGGTATGACTATGAAAAATCTTCCCTGGATTATAACGATGACTTATTATTTACAGGGTCCAACCGATATAAAAAATACCATGCTTCGAAGGAAGATAAAGGTTTCAAGGCTTGGTTACCCAAGTTTTCTTTATTACAAAAATGGACCGATCATTTGTCCCTGTATGCAAGCATTGCTAAAGGATACAAAGCGGGTGGTTACAATATTATTGTCAATGAAATGAGTTCCCAATTAGTAAATCTGGAGTATGACAAAGAAAAATTATGGAATTATGAAATAGGGATCAAGTATTTTAACCCGGACCGGAATTTCAATCTAAATGCAGCAGCATTTTTCATTGACTGGAAAGATCAGCAGATTTTCGTCATGGGAATGATGGGACCGGGAATAAAAAATGCCGGAGATGCCCATAGCCTGGGAGGCGAAATGGATTTGCGCTGGGAATTCATTCCAGGCCTCACCTATTTATTATCGGCAGGTTATAGTCATGCAGAATATTATCATCACGAAACAAAGGCCTATAATCGGATTGTTATGGCTCCGGAATTTACCGGTAATAGTGGATTTATGTACCAGCAAGCAATCAAAACATCCTGGCTTCGTTCATTTGCGGTTTCTACGACGGTGACGGGTTTCGGAACCCAATATTTTGATGAAGCGAACCGCTTGAAGCAAGCTCCTTATTTTCTCTGGAACCTGGAACTCTCTGTATCAGGTAAACACTTTGATTTCAGGATTTGGGGTAAAAATATTTTAGACAAAGCATTTTTCTCATATATGCTGAATAATCCGGTAGGACAAAAATTACCCGCTTATTATGATATGGGACAATCCGGAGCTCCTGCCCGTTTAGGCGCTTCAATAACAATAAAAATGTAAACGATGAAACGAATTATTTATTCAATATTGGCTATCTGTATAGTTTTTGTTTTATCTTCCTGTGAAAATGAAAACAGCCTCCCTACTCTTACGGGAAATTGGGATTACCAAAAGCCTTATTTTGAATTTGACTATGCCACTGATAGTATCAGCCTGACCATGAATCAGGACAAAAAAATTTCAATATCTGTGAATGATTTGAAAGGGATGATCATGGAGATAGCCGGGTCAAAAATGGCAACTTACTTTCAAGGAATTGAATTTACCATGGATAATCAGCTATATATCCTGTTTCAAACCAGTGAAAGTGTAAGCAGGAAATTACAGGTAAGATATGTATTGACGGATGGTTTGATACAGCTTACATTAAATGAAACAGCTGTTCATATTCCTGCAATCAGCCTGAAATATTGTCTGGAAAATGAAAAAATGACCCTTTGGTTGGATGAAGTATATTTACAGGTAGTCTATTCCATGCTGGAAGATAATCTTATGCCGGTAATTATCCGTCAGTTCGTACCTGCGTATGACCGGATGCCCGAGCCTGTGCAGGAAAAGATGAAGGAAGCATTTAAATCCCAATTACGGGCAGTTTTTGATAACATTATTCAACTCAAATTCGGCTTCGTCTTGAACAGAAAATGAAACTTTTTCTAAAATATATCGTACTAAATAAATAAACCAATAAATTTTTTATGATGAAAACAGAATCCTGCGAATGCGGTTTACTTTCATGCAAACAAGTAAACACAAAAGACAAAGACAATAAATTTGTTTTACAACCTCTTCCTTATACAGAGCGTGCGTTAGCTCCTTACATCAGTGAGAAAACAATTCAATATCACTATGGCAAACATTTGGCTGCTTATATTGACAACACAAACAAGCTAAAGGCCGGAACAGAGTTTGACGATCTTCCATTACATGAAATTATAAAAAAATCGTCCGGAGGTCTTTTTAATAATTCAGCTCAGGTATTTAATCATTATTTCTATTTTGAAGCCTTGCATACCCCCGGTCAGGAAAAACCTATGGCTAAAATGCAAGAGTTAATCAACCGGAATTTTGGCAGTTATGAAGACTTTAAGGAGAAATTCACCCAAACCGGAGTATCTCTGTTTGGGTCAGGTTGGGTATGGTTGGTCCAAGAAGGAGAAAAACTAGAGATCATCCCTGCTTCTAATGCCGAGAACCCATTGAAAAATAATAAACATCCCCTTTTGACAATGGATGTCTGGGAACATGCTTATTACCTGGATACTCAAAATGCGAGAGCAAAATATATCGAAAATTTCTGGAAGGTAATCAACT